>JAJYYT010000275.1 GCA_021800645.1 Actinomycetes bacterium | reverse complement strand
CTTCCCCTCGAACCCCGTCAACCGCCTCTACCGCGCGCTCGACCTCGACCCCGCCTTGCCGGCCGAAGGCATCCAGCCCGCCGGCGCCTGCCTGCTCGTCCTCCGCGCCGCCTGGCAACAGGTCCGCGGCTTCGACGAAGGCTTCCATCCGCTCTGGTTTGAGGACGTCGATTTCCTCAAACGTCTCTCTGATTCCGGCTGGCGCATTCTCTATGCGCCCGCCTTCCAGGCCGCTCATTTCGGCGGACATTCCATCGCCCGCCTGCGGACGGCCTCTCGCCAACTATACTGGTACAATAACTTGCTTCGTTATGCTTCCCTTCACTTCGGGACCGCTGGAAGGGTCCTCAATTGCGGGGCTGTATTCATCGGAGTGTCGCCGCGCGCAGTGACGGGGATGTTACTGGAGCGAACGGTCCAATCTGTGGCTCTTTATGGTAGATTGGGTCAACTCGCTGTTACCTATCTTTGGGGGGGAGTCTCTTTCGCCTCTTCTCCGGGGAAGGCTTCGCGGGCTTCACATTCGGAGTGTGAGCCTGCCGGCACGCAGAAGCGGACCGGCTCTTAGGTTTGGCCAAGTTTGTCATGGCTTATAACGATTTTGTCTCCGTCACGATAGTGACCTATAACAGCGGGCGCTATATCAAGCGGTGTCTTGAATCCGTGCTGGCCCAGAAGGGCCCGCAATTCGAGATCGTCGTCGTCGACAACTGCTCCGAGGACGGCACCGCGAGCACCGTCGCGCGGGACTTCGGAGCGCGCGTCGTCCGCTCGAAGCGGGCGCACGGCTTCGCCGGCGCGGCGAACGCCGGCGTGGCGGCGGCGCGGGGAGACATCGTCGGCCTGCTGCACGACGGGACGCTTGCCGGACGCGGCTGGCTCGACTTCGCCGCGAGACACCTCGACGACGAGACGATCGCCGCGATCGGCCCGAAGCTCGTACGGGACGGCCGCTATCTCGAGCTCACGATCGATGAGGCAGCGGCGAGACGAGAGGACGAGGACGGCGAGGGAAGGAGCGAGCTCGTCTCTGCGGTGGTCGCCGGCAACGACGTGCTCGGAGACATCGTCGGGACGGCCGTGCAGCCGCCGGCGGGCGATGGTCCGTCGGCCTCGAGAGCGGCGCGAGCCGGCGCACCGGCTGCGGGAGTTGCCTCGGTGCAAAGGGGCGAGCCTTTCTACGCTCCTCTTCCCGAAGGCGGTGGCGGCGTCGATGTCCTGGTCAACGGCGAACCGGTCCGGCCGCGGCGAGTGCTCGACCTCCTCCAGAGCGCAGGGTTGTACCTCGCTCCGGACGGTTCGGTCGGCGACATCGCGGTGGACTGTCCGGACGGGGAGCGCTTCGACGCGCCCGAAGAGAGGTTCGGTCTGCGGACGACCGCTCTCGTGTTCGCCCGGGACACCTGGCGGCGGGTCGGTCCGTTCGAGCCGAGGTTCGGCTCGTCCTACGAGGATTGCGATTGGTGTTGGCGAGCCCGTCTGCTGGGACTGCGCCTGATCTTCGACCCGGGAGCCCAGGTGAGGGTGAGGCAGGCTGCGACCGATGGCCGACTGCCGGGCGACGCCCGCGGCCCGGCTTCGGATCCCGAGGAGCTCGGCCGGATCATGGCGCTCGTGAGGAACGCACCGCTTCGGGTCGCGACGGCGCAGGTGTGGGGGAGGAGGGCGGTGTCGCGGGGCGAGTTTCGCCGGGTGACGGCGAGAGCAGTGCCGCTCTCGTACGTGGCACGGGCCCGCTCGAGGCGCAGATGGGTGTTGCGGCCGGAGGACGTCTTCGAGCGGTGGGCCGGAGTGGATGCCCCTTCTCGCGTGGCGCGGCAAAAGCGATAGCTCAGGGGAGCGGTCACCTATCATCCCGCGAGGCGGCGATCCGCGAGGAGAGCAAGTGTCGGAGACAGCGTTACGAACCGGGCGGCTCGCCTTCGTCACACCACGCTACGGGCCCGGAGTCGTCGGCGGATCGGAAGCCGTGTCGAAGGAGGCCGCTCACGGACTCGCCGCCCGGGGCTACGAGGTCGACATCCTCACGACGTGTGCCCGCGACCACTACACGTGGGCGAACGAGTTCCCTCCGGGAGACAGCCGGGAGGGCGGGGTCACCGTGCGGCGGTTCCCGACCATGCCCGGGAACGAGCTCGCAGGCTGGGTTCGTCTGCAGGGAAGGGTCCTCGAGGAGCAGGAGCTGACGGACGCCGAGGAGCTCGCCTGGGTGAACGGGCGCTTCCGTGTTCCCGACCTCTACCTGCACCTCGCCGCTTCCGCCCGCGAGTACGACGCCATCGTGTTCTCCCCCTACCTCTTCTGGTCGACCCTCTACTGCACGGACATCGCCCCCGAGCGAACGATCCTCATGCCCTGCCTGCACGACGAGCCTTACTCCCGCCTGCGGGCAGTGCGTGCGGCTCTCGCCGGGGCGGCTGCCGTGTGGTTTCTCTCCGAGCCTGAGCACCAGCTCGCCCACCGCCTGGCGCCCCTCCCGGCCGAACACCCGGTGATCGGAGCCGCGGTCGACGTGCCCGCGCGCTACGACGTCGCCGGCTTTTGTGAGCGGCACCACGTCGAACGGCCCTTCGTGCTCTACGCGGGTCGCCGGGAGGAGGCAAAGGGTTGGCAGCAGGTCCTCGGGGCGTTCGGTGCCGCAGTTCTGAGGCATGGAGCTCCGTTCGACCTCGTGACCATCGGCGTCGGCGATCCTTCGGTGCCCGAGGCACTCGAGCATCGCGTGATCGACCTCGGATATCTCGAACCAGAGGAGGTCCCGAACGCCTTCGCGGCAGCGGCTGCATACCTGCAGCCGAGCGCCAACGAGAGCTTCTCCCGGACGATCATGGAGGCGTGGCTGGCAGGGACCCTCGTGCTCGCGAACCGCGCCAGCGACGTGGTCACGTGGCACTGCGAGCGGTCCGGAGCCGGGCTTGTCTACAGCGACGAGCTGGAGCTCGGGCAGTACCTGAGTTTCGTGGCGGCCGCGCCGAAGGTCGCCGGGGAGCTCGCTGCGAAGGGGCGGGAGTACGTGCTCGCCAATTACAGGTGGCCCTGCGTGCTCGACGCCATGGAGGCGTCGCTCGGGTGTCTTCTGTGATCCCTTCGAGAGGAGCTGCGTGAGCGTCCTCGTCGTCGGCTCCCTCCCGCCTCCGGCCGGCGGACACCGCGGGTCCCTCCTGGACAAGGTCGTCGAGCTGAAGCGCTCGGGCAGACTCACGCCCGTCCTCTCCCTCGACCCGCTCTCGGTGGCGCACAGCTACCTGCCGGCGCCGGGAATTCGTGCCGCAGTAGCCGTCGGCGCGGCCGCGAGGCGTCATGAGGAGGTTGTCCTTCAGCTCGAGCCGGGCCTGCCCGTGCGGATCGGCGCCGGCCAGGCCGAGCGGGCCGCGGCGCTGCTCGTGCTCGGCCGGGCCTTGCGCAAGGTGGAGGGCGTCACCCTGAGGCTGGAGCAGCTCGACGACCTTCCCGGGGGTTGCGGCGGTCGGGCGGCCCGGGCGCTCTGGGACGCCGCGTCGTCGATCGAGGCGGGTGACGAAGAAGTGCGCCGCGCCCTTGCTCCCATCGCGGGCGACGAGAAGGTGAGCGTCCCCGGCACCGTCCCTGCCAGAGGTGGCCCATACCCTCCGACGAGCGACGAGTGGGAGGTGTCCGCTCTTGCCTCCGCCGCCGAGGTGACGGCGACGGTACGCGCCAAGGCGGCGGCAGAGCGGCTCCGGCTGGCCGAGTCCGGTCGCTTGTTGTACGGCACCCCCGGACGTTCGGGGTGGACGAGGGTTCCCGAATGGGAGTGGCTCGGCGCACCCGGAGCCGGTGTTC
>JAJYYT010000274.1 GCA_021800645.1 Actinomycetes bacterium | reverse complement strand
CGATGTTCGCCGATCAGCCCGCCAACGCCGCAGCCGTGTCGCAGGCGTGCGCCGGGCGGGTGTTGCGACCGGAGGACCTCGGTCCTAAGGCGCAGGGCCTCGACCCTTCGAGCGTCACGGCCGACGAGCTGAGAGACCTCGTCGAGACGATGCTCGACGAGTCTTCCTATCGGGCGGGTGCGCTCGCTCTCGCGACCGAGATGGCTGCCCAGCCGACGATAGGAGATGTGCTCGGGACACTGGCGTCAAGATGTCGAGACCCACCGGCCGGTAGATCGGTTTCGTCGAGCGGTATGTGCACTGGTCGGTGAGGCAGAACGTGCCTGCCTTGGTCGTCTCCACCTTGCCCGAGGGGAGAGTCGGGTGGCCGACGCTCCTTTCTCGGGCGCTTCTGTAGGTCGAGGACGAGCGGGGGGCCGGCGCTTCTGAAGTGCGCGCTCCGGCTCCAATGACAGCTCGGCAACGGGCCCGGCTGCTCTCCTCCGGCGAACACGTCAAGGCTACGCCGGTGCGCGGCCGCGGCGAGCGCACTCGGGAAGGGGCCGAAGACGAGGTCGATTCTCTCTCCCTCGACGGCGCCGCTCCTCGAGTACCAAGGGCTCTTCGGGTTCTCCGTGTGGGCATCCGCACAGTTGCCCTGCCGGTACCTGAGCGGCGTGTACTCGAGGTAGCACCAGACCGCATTCGCCCACCTCCACCGGTGCGCCGGGGAGAGCCCAAACGGCGCGGCCCTGAGTCTCTAGCGACGTTCTGCTCCGAGGCCGCGCACGTCACCCTCCTCGTCGCACCAGGTGGTGATCGTGACGAACCCGGAGGCGGCGAGCACCGGGGCGAGTCGGGTGGCCTGATCGCCCCCGATCTCGGTGAGGAGGAAGCCGCCGGAGTGGAGCAACCGGGCCGCACCAACAACGAGACGGCGCAGGACTCCGAGTCCTCCTTGTCCGCCGTCGATGGCGAGTCGGGGTTCGTAGCGGAGCACGTCGGAGGGGAGGAAGGCCATCTGGTCGGTCGGGACGTAGGGCGTCACGGCCGTGACGACGTCGAAGGAGCCACTGCGCAGCCCTCGATCGAGGTCGGCAACGAGGGCTGCGACACCGTTGCGGCGGGCGCAGGCGACGGCGCAGCGGTCGATGTCGGTGGCGGCGAGCGCTGCCGAAGGCGCCGCCGACCTCAGATACGCCGCGACCGCCCCCGAACCGGTGCAGATGTCGGCGGCTGCACCGCCGTCCGGGAGCAGTGCGGCGGCACGGAGCGCCAACTCCTCCGTTTGGCCTCGTGGCACATAGACGCCTCGGTCCACCCGGATGGGGATGCCGGCGAACCTCACCTCACCGGTGATCCACGCCAACGGCTCCCCCGACTCGCGCCTCGCGACGAAGGCGAGCAGCGTCGCCCGGTCGGGGGCGGAGGCGAGCAGTTCGTCGGCCTCCTCCTCGGCGGCCACGCAGCCGGCGACGACGAGTCGCCCGGCCACCTCGCGTCGGACACCGGCGGAGAACATCGCACCGAGGCCTCAGGAGCCGCCGTAGCGCGCCCGCGCCGCCATGGCGCGCTCGAGCATCGTCTGGCGTTCGAGGAGGAGGGCACGTACGACGGGGCCGGTGTCGTCGCGTGCCAGAGCGGTCCGCGTGGCGACGAGCGTCCCCGAGTCGCCGACGAGGAGTGGGAAGAGCGCGGCGCCGAGGCGCTCGGCGCGGCGGCGTGGCATTTGGCGCAGCAGCGGCAGCACTTCGTCGAAGAAGCGGTCGTGGAGGCTCCCGGCGAGATCCTCCTGCCCGGCCACCCAGATCCCCTCCGCGTGAGCCTCGGCCACGCGAAGCGGAAGGCTGACGTCGAGCGCGGAGCCCCAGGCTGCCAACTTCGCCGTGACATCGGGCTGCATGGCCCTACAGGTGATCCCTGTCAGCGCCCCGCCGACGGGATCCTCGGCCGCGAAAGCGGAAAGGTCCTCTTGAGTGGCGAGGCCCCGGGCAGCGAGCGTACGAAGTGCCTGGCGTCTCACGTCGAGGTGAGCCTGCGAGTGCGGCAGTGAGCCGTCGATCCACCGCCGCAGCTCTGCCACCTGCTCGGGTGTCTCGGCAGCGGAGGCAAACGATTCGGCAAGGTCGCGCCACGTCCTCGAGGAGGGCTCGCACGTCCGCAACCTGATGCCGCACGACGAGGCGAGGAGCTCTCTCGAGCCGCTCCGGGCGGCCCCGGGCAGGTACTCGTCTATGGCGGCGATGGCCCGTCTTGCGAGGTGCCGGGCCCCGAGTGGCACACCCCCCTCGGTGAACCGCCTGCTCAGGATCCGGACGAAGTGATCCGGCCCGAGCTCGCCGAAAAGGGTCATGTCCCACAAGGTGTTCCAGCAGACGGACTCGGTCAGCTCGGAATCGAGGCGGACGGCGCAAGCTTCGAGGGCTGCGAGCGTCGCCGCATCGAAACGCAGCCGGGCGTACGTCTCATCTTCTGCGTTCACCACCACGGCGTCGCACGAAGCAACCCCTAGAGGGGCGGCCAACTCGGTCCGCCCTCCCCTCACCTCGGTGGCCACGGTGGCGGCGCGCCTCAGCCGTCCACCGTCGAGTTGGTAGAGGCCGACGGTCAGCCGATGCGTACGGAGGGGCTGGGGGATGCCGGCAACGGCCGGCGCCTCCTGCAGGACGGCGAGGCCCGCGATCGCCCCGTCCGCAGCCGCTGCGATCTCTGCCTGCAACACGTTCGCGCCGGGCGTCATGAGCCAGTCGTGGGACCACCTGGTGAGATCGGTCCCCGCAGTTTCCGACCAGCACGCGACTATGTCTGACGAAGTTGCCGGCGTGTCGGCGAACCGGTCGAGATAGTTGCGCAGACCGTCTCTCAAGGCATCTCCGCCTATGAGCACGCCGAGCTGGCGCACGGCGCTCGCGCCCTTGCAGTACATGACGGCACTGGGCCTCGCCATCGCCTCGGCTGCCGTCTCGACCGGTGACGCCACCGGCTCTGTGGTCGGCAAGCGATCGGCGGCGTAGGCGCGCTCCTTCTCCTCTATGGCAAAGCCGGCCCACGCTGCGTGCATGCCGACCGCGTGCTCTCCCGCCTCGTAGCTCGCCCACGTGGCGAGCGCCTCGGCCAGCCACAGGTCGTCCCACCACCGGCAGTCGGCGACGCAACCGAACCAGAGGTGCGCCACCTCGTGCGCGACGATCATCGCCACGAAGTCGTCCTCCGGGTCGCTGACGCGGTGGAAGATGACCTCGTTCAGCCCCATCAGGGCGGGGACGAGAACGGCAAGCGGCGACAGCCCCGGGACAAAGACCATGTCGAGGCGGTCGTAGGGACAGGGCACCTGGAAGAGACGTGCGTAGTAGCCGATCGCTCGTTCGGCGAGATCGGCGAGCCTCTCTGGCTGGGCACCGGAGGCGATGGAACGGCGGCAGAGAACCCGCAGGCCGGGGAGATCCTTCGACGGCGGGCGTTCGAGGACCGTCGCGTAGGATCCGGCGACGACCAGTAGCTCCTGCGGTTTCATGCGCGCTATCGCGTCGAGCTCGAACGCGGTGCCGCCGTCGGGCCGCAGGCGGCTCGCTGCCGCCGTGTGGGAAACCGGCACCCAGCCTGCCGGGAGGATCAAGGAGATCCGGAACGAGCCGGCGAGATCCGGCTGGTCGAAGCAACAGAAGATCCGCGACGCGTCGGTCGGGTAGGCGTATGCCATCACGTACGCCGCCTCGTCCGCAGAGTCGATCTCCCGCGAGAACGCGGCTCCCCCGCTCTCGTACACGTGCTCCGACTCGACGGTGAGCAAATTCTCGGGGCGAAGGCTCTGGAGCTTGATCC
>JAJYYT010000007.1 GCA_021800645.1 Actinomycetes bacterium | reverse complement strand
ACAGGGCGAAGGTGGTGCCGGGGCCTCCCGGTCCGGGAAGCCGCCCCGCGGGCCGCCGCACCGGCCCGGGGCGAGGAGGGATCCTCGGACGATCCGGTCGGGAGGAGGGGGCACCCGGATCGCGCGGACGGCCCGACCCCTCGGCGCGCTGGGCGGGGGACGCTCGGGAGGTGTGCTGGGACGAGCTGCTCGCCGAGTCCGACTACGTCACCTTGCACGCCCCGCTGACCGAACAGACGCGCCATCTCGTGGACGCAGCCGCGCTCGCCCGGATGAAGCCGAGCGCGGTGCTGATCAACACGGCGCGCGGTCCGCTCGTCGACGAAAGGGCGCTGGCGAAGGCGCTGGCCGCGGGACGGCTCGCGGGTGCCGGTCTCGACGTGTTCGAGCGTGAGCCCGAGATCGAAGCAGCGCTGCTCGCCACGCGTCGGACGGTGCTCACTCCCCACGTGGGCAGCGCCACCGCGGCCACCCGCCGGCGCATGGCCGCGCTTGCGGTCGACAACGTGCTGGCGGTGGCGGCCGGCCGGCCGCCCCCCACGCCCGTCGCGGTCCGGCCTGGGCGTCCGTCAGGCTGACGAGCCCGGAGGCTCGGCTGCAAGGGCCTGGGCGACGAGGGTCATCGGGTGGACGACGGGGACGCCCGCCGCGGCGAGGTGCATCGAGCAGCCGGGATTGGCGCTCGCCACCACGTCGGGCGCGCAGCTCGCGATGGAGCGGAGCTTCAGGTCGCGGATCATGCGCGCCTGCCGGCGCTCGAGGAAGGCGTAGGACCCGCCTGCCCCGCAGCACAACCCCTCGTCGTCGAGCTCGACGAGCTCCGAGACGAACGGCGCGAGCAGGGTGCGCGTCGCGGCGTGGACGCGCTGGGCGTGGCGGAGGTGGCAGGGGTCCTGGACCGCGACACGCAGGTCCAGCGGTCGCACGTCGGGCAGGCGCCCCATGCGGGGCCCGAGCCACTCGGCCACGTCGAAGACGCGTCCGGCGAGCTCGTGCGCGTCAGCCGTGGAGAGGAGCCGGCCGTACTCCTTCATCTGAGCTCCGCACCCGGCCGCGTCGACGAGCACCGGCCGGCCGTCCGCGAGCTCGCGCAGCGCGACCGCGGCGAGCCGGCGCGCGGTCGTGGTCAGGCCCGCGTGGGCGTGCAGCGCGCCGCAGCAGGGCACGCGGTCGCCGGTGGGGGAAACGCCGAACCCTGCCGCGGCGAGCACGCGCACGGTGTCCTGGTGGACGTCGCGCTGGCACGCGTCCATGACGCACCCGGTGAACAGGTGCACGTCGGACCCGGTGGCGACGAGCTCGCGTTGGCGCACCGGGAGGCGCGGCAGACCGGCAGCCGGCGGCAGCGCGCCGAGGCGCTGAAGGAGGGCTGCGGCTCGGGTGCCCGCCCGAAGGAGGCGGGGGTGCCCGAGGATCGAGAACCCCGCGCGCTGCCAGAGGGGAACCGCCGCGCCGTCTTCTGCGAGCGCCTGCCGCGTACGTTCCATGAGGTGCCCGAAGGGCACCGAGCTCGGGCACGCGGTCTCGCAGCCGCGGCACTGCACGCACGTCTCGAAGGATCGCCGTACCGGTGCATCGAGCGGCGCACCTGCGTGCTCGACCGCGCGCATGAGGGCGATGCGGCCTCGCGGCGACTGGCTCTCGTCGCCGGTCACCCGGAACGTCGGGCAGAAGGGCAGGCACAGCCCGCACTGGACGCACCGGCTGAGCTCGTCGGGGTCGAGACCGAGGGTGGTCACGTCGCCACGCCGGCGAGCGGGAGGACGGAACGTCCTGGGTTCAGTCGGCCCCCGGGGTCGAGCTCCTGCTTTACGCGCGCCATGAGCGCACGGAGGGCCGGAGAGACCTGGCGAGCAGGCTGAGGGCGGGAGGCGAACACGGTCCCGACGCCGACCGACGCGACGTAGGCGCCGAGGACCGCAGGATCCAGGTGCCGAAGCTCCGAGGGCCGCAGCGACCATCGGTGCGCTGGGAGCTCCGGGCCGCCATCGCACTCCTCCCATGGCCCGCCGCCTGCCGCGGCAGCCAGCTGCCGGCGCGACGCCTCGACGTCGGCCGCGTGGCCCTCGAGCCGGACCCAGGACGTGCGCCCGTCGAACAGGACGGCGGAGGGCCGCAGGATGGCGTCGCGCGCCGCGAACGGGTCGGCGTCCTCGGCGCGGAACCAGCGCGACACCGCGGGGATCGGGTTCGTCCGCAGGATCGCCTCTGCGAGAAGCCCGAGGGTGCCGAGCGAGCCGACGAGCAGCCGGGGGAGGTCGTAGCCCGTGACGTTCTTCACCGTCGGGCCGCCGCCGGTGACGACGGCACCCTCCGCCGACACGTAGCGGACCTGGAGCACGGCGTCGCGCACGCGGCCTCGCCCGAGCACGCAGAGGTCGTCCTCGCCGACGGCGAGCGCGCCGCCGACGGTCCCGCCCCGGCGGGGCAGCGCGGTCAGCTGGCCTCTCGCCGCGAGCTCGTGGTGCAGCTCGTCGACCCCCATACCCACACGGACGCGCACGGTCATCTCCTCGGGGCGGTGCTCGACGATGCCCGCCGGTGCCTTCACGAGGCGGGTGCCGGGCGCAAGCGCCCCTCCTGCATCCCAGCGCGTGCGAGCTCCTTGCACCGCGACCGGGCCCGTCTCGCGGACCTCTGCGGCGAAGCAGAGCAGCGCGGCGTCGGGCTGGCTCACACCCAGACGCCCGCCGGGATGCGTTCGAGCGCCTGGATGTCGGCGCAGCTGTGGCCCGCGGGGAGGACCTTGCCGGGGTTCGCGCGGCACGCAGGGTCGAACGCGCGGCGCAGCCGGTTCTGGTGGTCGAGGTCGACCTCGGCGAACTGCAGCGGCATGTAGTCGCGCTTCTCGACACCGACGCCGTGCTCGCCGGAGAGGACGCCTCCTGCGGCGAGCGAGATCTCCACGATCTCGCGGGCCGCGGCATGCACACGTTCGAGCACCCCCGGCTCCCGTGTGTCGAAGAGCAGCAGCGGATGGAGGTTGCCGTCCCCGGCGTGGAAGACGTTCACCACCAAGAGATCGTGGCGACCGGCGATCTCGTAGACGGCCCCAAGGACCGAGGGGAGTGCGGCGCGGGGCACCACGGTGTCGTGCAGGTAGTACGCGGGGGCGAGCTGGGCGACCGCCCCGAAGGCCGTCTTGCGCCCCTTCCACAGAAGGGCGCGCTCCTCGTCGCTCGCCGCGCTCTTGAGGCTCGTCGCGCCGTTGGCCCGGCCGATCTCGACGACGCGCTCGCAATCGAGCTCGGTCCCGGCTTCGAGGCCGCAGACCTCGATGAGGAGGACGGCTCGAGCGTCGAGCGGGTAGCCGGCGTGCACGAAATTCTCGACCGCCACGGTGATCGCGTGGTCCATCACCTCCATGGCGGCAGGGACGATGCCCGCCGCGACGATCTTACCGACCGTGGTCGCGGCGGCCTCCATGGTGTCGAAGCCGAGCAGGAGCGTCCGGACGGCGGGCGGGTCCTTGCTGATGCGCACCGCGATGCGGGTCGCGATGCCGAGCGTCCCTTCGCCGCCGACGAAGGCGCCGCGCAGGTCGTAGCCGAGAGGCTCGGCGTCGAGGTCTCCGAGCCTCACGACCTCGCCGTCGGGGAGCACGACGTCGAGCGCGAGCACGTGCTGGCTCGTGACGCCCTCCGCGAGGCAGTGCGGCCCGCCCGAGTTGTTGGCGACGTTGCCTCCGATCGTGCACGCCTGCTGGCTCGAGGGGTCCGGGGCGAAGTGGAACCCCAGCGCGTGAAGGCGCTTGGTGAGATCCAGGTTGACCACTCCGGGCTCCACCCACGCGACCCTGTCGTCCAGGTCGACCTCGAGGATCCGGTTCATCTTCGTGGTCACCACGATGACGGGCCTGCCGAGCGGGATCGCGCCACCCGACAGACCGGTCCCCGCGCCGCGCGGGACGACCGCCCGTGTGTGGGCGACCGCGATCCGCACGATCGCCTGGACCTCCTCGGTGCTCGTCGGGAAGCAGACGGGGCCGGCAGCGCCGCCGGCAAAGACCGAGGCGTCATGGGCGAGCAACGCCCGCTCCGCGTCGTCGTCACGCACGCGGTCGGGCTCGAGCGCCGCTCTCAGCGCGGCGACGACCGCCTCGTCAGGGGAGGACGCTCGTCTGCGTTGCTGCCGGCGCTGCCGGCCCGCGCGGGTCGTCACCCGAGGGGTCCCCTGCGATCGCCCGGACGCCCTGATCGGTCCCGTCTGCTCCCGGCAAGCAGCGACGAGCCGGCCGGCGTCACGAGGGCGAAGTCCTCGACGCGCTGTTCGGTCTCGGTCTTCTTCGCGAGCTCGAGGGGCTCGCCGCACTCGGGCACCGGGTGCATCCGTCCGGGGCGGACCGTCGCCTCCCACGCAGCGGCGCCCGTGGGTCCTGTCACGCTGAGGCGGAGCCGCCCGGCGCCGAGGTCCTCGACGCTGCGCGCCTGGTCGAACAGGGGCCATCCGACCTCCCGGAGCACCGCACGCTCGAGCGCCTGCGCACCAGGCGAGCCGAGCCCGCTGCATCCCCGATAGCGGGGGAGGAGGTCGTCGAGTGGTCCCGTCCGGCGGAGGATGCGGCTCAGCGCGTCCGCGTCGAGGAAGCCCCAAAGCGTCCCGGCCGGTAGGACGATGCAGGTCGGGGCGAACCGGTGGCCGCCGGTGTGGCTCGTGCGCGCGAGGCGGACGCCCGCGGCGCCGGCCCCGGCGGTCTCAGCAGTCTCGGCGGTCCCGGTATCGCAGGTCCCGGCCGCCGCAGCCTCGGAGAGCTGCTTCCACAGCGCCGTGCCGAGCGAGCCGCAGCAGCGGTCCCTCCTCCCGTGGGAGCACACGAGGACGTCGCAGTGGCGCACGGGCTCGCCGCCGCCGGCGAGGAGCTGCTCGGTCGCACGAGCGATCGCCTCCGCCGCAGAGGTGCCCGCCCCGGCGGCGTCGGCAGCCGTCGTGTCTTGGGGCCGCAGCCAGATGTGCGCCTCACGGCCCTCGAACGCCGAGAACGGTCCTTCGGGACGCCGGTACAGCGTGACGCGCCGGACCAGGCTCGCGGCGGGGACGAGGAGCTGGAAGCGAAGGCCGAGGCCGGTCACGGCTTCGCGCACCGCCTGGAGCTCTTCGACGTCGCCTGCGTCGCGTGGCCAGGGAAGCGGCCACTCGACGAGCAGGTAGCCGGCGTAGCTCCCGGCCGTGCCGACGGGGTCGACCTGCTGGGCTCGCGCCCACTGGGCGCACCGGACTGGTTGCGCGGGGATGCGTGTCGTGAGGGTGCATGGGGCGCGCCTCTGATCGACCATCTGGGGGGAGAGTAGTCAACGAGCCGATGGGCCACGTGGCGAGCGCGGCAGGCCGGACTCGTCGTGGCTGTCGGGGCGAGGGCCCCACGTCCAGGCGGCGCGCGGCGGGCGGGCTCAGCCGAGCGGCACCTCGCGCAGCCTCCCGCTGTCGATCTCGTACAGGAAGCCGCGGATGTTCTTGTGGGGGACGAACGGGCTGGCCCTGATGCGTGCAGCCGTCTGGCTCAGGTCGTCCTCGGCGTTCGGGAACGCCTCGAGCGCGAAGCTCGGCCGGATGCCGGTCTCCGCCAGGATCTCGGCTTTCAGGGCGTCGTCCGAGAAGGTCTCCATGCCGCAGCCCGTGTGGTGGATCAAGACGATCTCTTCGGTCCCGAGCAGCCGCTGCGAGATCGCCAGGCTGCGGATGGCGTCCTCGGTCGCCACGCCGCCTGCGTTGCGGATCACGTGGGCGTCGCCGAGCTCGAGCCCGAGCGCCCTCGCCGGGTCCAGGCGCGCGTCCATGCAGGTGAGGACCGCCACTTTCGCCCCCGGTCTCGCCGGGAGGTCCGCCTCGTGGAACGAGGCGGCGTAGCGGGCGTTGTTGGCCAGCAGGTCGTCGGTGGCGCTCACGTCTCCTCTTGGCGGGCTTGGCGGGTCCAGGGAGCTTGGCGGGTCCAGGGACCTTGGCGGGTCCAGGGAGCCCGGCGGCCTCGGCGGTGCAGAACCGGCGTGACCGTGGGGGAGCTCCCGGAAGGCGGACCCATGATGGTTCGCGCCCCGAACGTACTAGAACTTCGATCGGCCGGGGAGCGTGGGCGCGCAGGCAGGGAGGTGGCGATGGGGGTCGTGGACGAAGAGGTGCTCGAGCTCGCGAAAGGGACGAACTTCGCGAGCTTCTCGACGATCCTTCCCGGCGGGCGCCCCGTCGGGAGCCTCGTGTGGGTCGACGCCGATGCCGACCGGCTGCTCGTGAACACCGAACGGCACCGCCTCAAGTACCGCAACGTGTGCCGCAATCCGAGCGTCCACCTCCTCATCGTCGACCACGAGGATCCCGGGCACTACGCGTCCGTGCAGGGGCAGGTCGACGAGCACGTCTTTGGTCGCGACGCGCGCGAGCACATCGACCGGCTCGCCCGGAAGTACTTGGGCACGCCGTTCGATCCCGCCCGGATCGTCTCGGAGCGGGTGTTGCTGCGGATCAGGCCCGTGCACCAGCGGATCCGGAGCAGTTCCGTCATGGTCGAGTAGCGTTCCTCGCGTCATGACCGGCCGTTCGATGCCGTCCGAGCCGACAGGAGAGGGACCGACCGACGTGCAGAAGCGGGACCTGCAGCACCCGTTCGACGCGGAGGGCACGCTGCGCTTCGGGGACGCGCGTACCTGGTACGGGGTCGTGGGCGATCTGGACGCGGCCCGGGAGGACCACGGCCCCGCGCCGCTGGTCACGCTCCACGGCGGCCCAGGTGCCACGCACGACTACCTGCTGGCGATGGCCGACCTCGCCCGCTACGGCAGGGCCGTCGTCTTCTACGACCAGATCGGGAACGGTCGCTCGACCCACTTCCCCGAGCGCGGCGCAGAGTTCTACACGGTCGATCTGTTCGTCCGGCAGCTCGCGAGCCTCGTGGACGAGCTCGGCATCGGACACCGGTACCACGTCCTCGGCCAGAGCTGGGGAGGGTTCCTCGCGCAGGAGCACGCGCTCACCCACCCTCCCGGGCTGCGCTCCGTGGTCCTTTCGAACACGGCAGCCTCCTTTCCGGACTTCGTGAAGGAGGCGGACAAGCTGCGTGCCGAGCTTCCGGAGGAGGTCGAGGCGACCTTGCGCCGCCACGAGCTCGCCGGGACGACCGACGACCCCGCGTACGCCGCGGCGTGCGAGGTCTTCTACCGGCGCCACGTGTGCCGGCTCGACCCTTGGCCGGAGGAGTTCCTGCGCTCGATGAAGGCCATCGAGGAGGATCCGACCGTCTACCGCACGACGAACGGCCCGTCGGAATTCCACGTGATCGGATCGTTCAAGGACTGGCAGGCGCTCGACCGCCTGGGGGAGATCGACGTGCCCGTGCTCGTCATCTCGGGACGCTACGACGAAGCGACCCCGGCCTTGCAGGAGGCCCTCACGGCGGGCATCCCCGACGTCCGCCAGGTCCTCGTCGAAGACGCGTCCCACCTCGCCTTCTGGGAGCAGCGGGACACCTACATGGCTGCGGTCGCGTCCTTCCTGGCGGAGCACGACTGAGCTCGGGGTCGGCTCGGGGTCGGCTCGGGGTCGGCGCCGAGGTGGTCCGAGGCCGCGTGGCCAGGGTGCGGCGGGCCGCTTCGTGGCCGGGCGAGCGCCGAAGTATGGTGAGGGCGCTCTGGCGACGGTGTGCGCCGAGCACGTGAAGGCAAGCTCGTGCAGGCGAGCCTTCGAAGGTGACGTGACGAAGGGCTGTGCGCAGCGTCGGCTTGCATCTGTGCAGCCGCCGGACCGATGAGACCGAGGAGGGGAGCGGCATGCAGAACGCGAGGAGGAGGGTGCGCGGCTTGACCGTCGCGCTCGTCATGGGTGCAGCGATCACGATGGGCCTCACGATCCCGGGGTCCCCGGCGGCGTCGGCGTCGGTCACAAAGTCGACGATCACCTGGGCGGAGAAGCCCGGGCAGTCCCCCAACTACATCTTCCCGTTCATGACATCCGCGTACTTCACCGTCCCGAACATCCCCGAGTTCCAGTACTACATGTTCCGCCCGCTCTACTGGTTCGGGACAGGGGCGAAGCCGATCCTGAACACCAGGCTCTCGCTCGCCGACGTCCCGGTCACCTCGAACGGCGGCAAGACGGTCACCATCACCTTGAAGCCGTACAGGTGGTCGGACGGCGCCAACGTCACCGCCACAGACGTGCTCTTCTGGATGAACATCTGGCACCAGAAGCCCACAGGCTACGCAGGCTGGTTCCCCGGTGGCCTCTCGATGCCGACAAGCGTGAAGAGCTTCACGGTCATCAGCCCCACCAAGTTCACGATCACCTTCGACCGGACGTTCAACAGCCACTGGCTGCTCTACAACGAGCTTTCGCAGATCACGCCGCTCCCGCTCGACTGGACACGCGCGTCCCCCAAGGCGGCTCCGGGCTCCTCCCATTGCGCGACGGCGCGCTACGGCACGGCGAATGCTGCATGCAAGGCGGTGTACGACTTCTTGTCCAGGCAGTCGGGCTTCAACCCGACAAAGCCCAAGACAACCATCGACGCCCTCCCCACCTACGCGACGAACCCGCTCTGGCAGGTCGTCGACGGTCCCTGGAGGCTCAAGTCCTTCGGCCCGACAGCTCCTGTCGTGATGGTGCCGAACCCCTCGTACTCCGGGCCGAACAAGCCGACCTACAAGCGGTTCGTGGAGAAGCCCTTCACGTCTGCGACAGCCGAGTTCGACGCGCTGATCTCGGGCACAGTCGACGTGAGCTACTACATCCCGCGTACAGAGATCACATCGCCCGCCATTGCGCCGTCCCGGCCGACACAGACACTCGTACCGGGAAAGAACAACCCTCGGCTCGCGGCGACATTCACGCTCGAGCCCGTCTACCTGTGGGGCTTCAACGCCATCTTGGAGAACGAGCGGTCGACCAGCCACGCGGGGACCGCCGGAGCCCTCTTCCGCCAGCTGTACGTCCGTCAGGCGCTCCAGTCGCTCGTCACACAGAAGCTCTACATCGACCGGCTGGAGAAGGGCTACGGCGTGCCCGATTACGGACCGGTGCCGGTGTGGCCGCACAATCCGTTCTCGTCCTCCTATGAAGCGTCGAACCCGTACCCCTACGACCCCGCGCACGCACGGGCGCTGCTCCGCTCCCACGGCTGGAAGGTGGTTCCCGGCGGGGTGAGCACGTGCACGAGGCCGGGCAAGGGCCCCGGACACTGCGGTGCCGGGATCAAGGCAGGTACGAAGCTCGCCTTCACACTGCTGTACGCGTCGGGGACAACGTCGCTCAAGGACGTCACGGTCGCCGAGCAGTCGAGCTGGGAGCAGGCAGGTATCCAAATGCGGCTCATCAGCGAGTCGTTCGACGCGATCGCCGGCAGCGTGGTGCCCTGCCCGCACGGCTGCCCGTGGCAGCTCGCCGCGGCGGGCTTCGCGTGGTCCTACACACCAGACCACTACCCGAGCGGAGAAGAGCTCTTCGCCAAGGGCGCCGGGTCCAACTATCCGAGCTTCACAACACCGACTGCGAACAGGCTGATCAGGCAGACCATCACGACCACAGAGAGCCTCACGAAGTACGAGAACCTGATCGCGAAGCAGCTGCCCGACATCTTCCAGCCTGCCCTGGTCACAGTCGCCGAGGTCCACAAGGGAATCACGCACCCTGCGCTCAGCCCGCTGGACGACAACACACCTGCGACATTCCACTGGAAGTAGGCAGGTCGCGAGGCACGGGCCTGCCCGAGCCTGCGTTCAGCATCTCCACAGGCGGTCCGTGAGCCCCGAAGCCCTGGCGATCGGCCGGCCGATGGCCCTCCTCACGGCCTCTTCCGTGCCGGCGAGGAGCAGCTGGCGCTTGGCGCGGGTCACCGCGGTGTAGAGCAGCTCACGGGTGAGGATCCGGGACGCCGGCCGGGGAAGCACCACGGCCACGTGGTCGAACTCGGAGCCCTGGGCTTTGTGGACCGTCATCGCGTAGGCCGTCTCGACCCGCGACAACCGTGACGGGCTGACCGCGGTCCGCTCGAACGCGGCCGTGAGGCCCGCCGACCCCCGGGCAACGAGAACGCCGGTGTCCCCGTTGAAGAGCCGAAGACCGTAGTCGTTGGCCGTGACCACGACGGGCCGTCCGACGTACCACTCGTCGGCCGTCGAGTAGTCGTCGATCGCGCGTTCCAGCCACTGACGGACCCGAGCGTTCCAGATGGCCACGCCCGCGGGCCCGCGTCGGTGCGCGCACAGGATCCGCCAGCTCGCGAGGGCGGCGAGCGCTGCGCCGCCATCTCCAGCTCTCGCCGCCTCGACCACCAGGGAACCCGAGCTGGTTGCGAGACGGTGGAGCGGTTCGAGCTGCTCGGGGTCGGCCTCGGCGGGGTCGGCTTGCAGCCATTGGAGCCCCGTGCCCTCTTCACCGGCGCTGAGCGTGTCGAGGGCCGCGTCGGGGTCGCCGCGCCGGATCGCTTCTGCGAGGTCGGCGAGCGCCCCTGAGAAGCGGTGGTTGGTCCTCAGCACGACGATCCCGTCGCCGATCGCCGGCCCGGTGGGCACGGTGAGCTCGGGAGAGAGCCTCACCCCGGTCATCGCCTCCAGCTGCGCGCCGAACGAGGCGCGCGTCCGCGAACGGCTGGACGCTGGTCCCACGATGTCGCCGAGCACGGCTCCGGCTTCCACCGACGAGAGCTGCTGTGCGTCGCCGACGAGCACGAGCCGTGCGTCGTGGCGCACGGCTTCCACGAGGCGAGCCATGAGCCACAACGACAGCATCGACGCCTCGTCCACGATCACGACGTCGTGGGGGAGGCGGTTGCGGCGGTCGTAGCGGAACCGGCTCGCGTTGTCGGGCCGTGGTCGCAGCAAGCGGTGCAGCGTCGACGCGTGGAGACTGCGCAATTGCCCGAGGACCGCTGGGCTGAGGTCGAGCTCCTCGGCGGCGGCGCGCACCGCTTCCTGCATGCGGTTCGCCGCCTTGCCGGTCGGGGCGGCGAGAGCGACGAGCGGCAGCTCCGAACCGGCCGCGGACGCCTGTTCGCCCAACAGGCCGATGAGCTTCGCCACGGTCGTGGTCTTTCCGGTCCCGGGGCCGCCGACGATGACCACGAGGCCCCGCAGCGCAGCCACGGCGACCGCCCAGCGCTGCTCGGGGTCGGCGTCGCTCGGGAACAGACGCCCGACCGCCGCCGCCAGCCACAGGCCGTCGGTCGGTCGTCCGGCCGGCGCTGAGGGCTGCGACCCCACGCGTGCCACCAGTTGGGCCGCCACCTCCCGTTCGTCGCGCCAGAACCGGTCGAGGTACAGCGCGGTGCCGATCAGGCGGAGCGGCGCGACCCTCGCATCCTCCTCGCCGACCGCCACGAGGGGGCTCGCCGCGACCTTGGAGAGCCACGTGTCCGGGTCGGGCCACGGCAAGTCGTCCAGGTCTGTCTCCTCCTCCCCTTCGCTCTCTGCGACTGTCCTCAACGAGCGGAGGTCCGCTCGGATGTGCCCGAGACGCGGAGCCCGGACCGCGAACGCCGCGGCCAGCGCCACCAGCTCGTCGTCGTCCCCCCCGAGGATGCCCAGCCGCCGGGCGACGTGGACGTCGGCCGGCGCGAGCACGCCGGCACGGTTGAAGACACGGAGCAACGAGCCTGCCGGGAGCCCGAGCACGAGGGTCGCGTCGAGTGCCTCGGTCACGACTCCGCCTCGAAAAGCTCCGACATCCCGGTCACGAGCGCGGCGGGCGGGCGCCAGGAGAACACGCCGCAGGGCGTGCCGTCGACCGCCGGCGTCCCGGGCCCCGACATCCCGCGGAGGAAGAGGTAGAGGACACCCCCCAGGTGCACCTCCGGGTCGTAGTCCCGGAGCCGCCAGCGCAGGTAGCGATGCAAGGCGACCAGGTAGAGGATCGCCTGGAGCGGATAGTGCATCCTGAGCATCTCTGCCCGGAGCGCCGCAGGCCGGTAGTGCCAGGCGGAGAGCACCTCGTCATCGGGGCCCAGCCGGTTCGTCTTGTAGTCGGCGACGAAGTACCGCCAGGTGCCGCCGTCCCCACGGTGCTGCGTCGGCGTCCGGAAGACGAGGTCGAGGCTTCCGGTCAGATAGCCGCGCAGGCCCGTCTCGAGGAGCGGGTCCCGCAGCCGCTGCGCGTAGCCCGCCAGCGCGTTCTTTGACCCCGCGGCCTCGTGGAGCTCGAACAGCCGGGCCATGTCTCTCGTCGAGACGCCTCTCGCTGCGCCCGGCCGGTCTCCGCCGGCCAGCGGCAGCTCGAAGCCCATCTCGTCGATCCGGTCGGCCCGTCCGATCTGGGCCAGGCTGATCCCGCCGGGAAGCGGTCCGAGCGGCGTGGTGATCGACGCCCGCAGCGCAGCGACGAGCGGCTCCAGCGGCGCGGACGCCTCGAGGGGCGGCGTGCCCGACCCACTGATCCGCCGTGCGATCTCCCCCTCGAGGTCCGGAGCCGTGAAGTCGATCCGCTCGAGCACGCGGTGGACGAAGGTGCCGATGCCGGTGCCGCTCGGCAGGTCCGACCACAGCGATCGGACGTCGCGCATCGAGGGCTCTCCCGCGCCGTCCGGGCCGTCCCAGCCGTCCCAAACGCCGCCGGCCGCGCCCGCGCCGGTGCCGGCCGGCGCTCCGGCGAGCGGCTCGTCGATCGTCCCGAGGTCCTCGTGATCGTTCTCTGCGCCCTCTGCGCCCTCTGCGTCCGGACCGCCGTGGACGAGCGCCGTGATGCCCGAGTACGACGTCCTCGTCCAGCCCAGCTCGAAGGAGCGCCCGAAGGGCGCGGTGCCGAGCGGCGCGGCGACGTGCGCGACCCGGCTCGACCAGCCGGCGCGTGGCACGCTCCTGGTGGCCACCTGTTCGATGCCGACGAGGCCTGGTGCCGTCGCGGCGAGCCGCTCGAACAGCGCCCGCACTTCGTCGTCCCTGGGCGCTCGGGGGGAGCTCGCCGCCACCTCCCCGTCGCCGTCGCGCGCCAAGAGCAGTCTGCCGAGCGGCGACTGGTGGCTGTCGGTCGCCTGGATCCACCACAGGACGACCTGGTGCTTCGCCCTCGTGAGTGCGACGTAGAGCGATCTCAGCGCTTCCCCGCGCTCTTCTTGGCGTTGCAGCTGGAAGTGGAGGTCGTAGTCCGAGCCGCCGTCGATGCCTGCGACGTCGAGCTTGCGCCGCATCCCGTCGGCCGGGTCGTGGAAGACGACCGGTCGCCCCTTCTTCCCTGGCGCAGCGTCCCAGAGGAACGGGCAGTACACGACCGGGAACTCGAGGCCTTTGGAGCGGTGGATCGTGAGGACCTGCACCGCGTCGGCGTCCGAGTCGATCCACCGGCTGCGGTCCTCCGCCGAGGCGCCCTCGCGGCCGGCCGCCGCTTCTTCGATGCGACGGGCGAGCCACGCTCGCAAGGCGGTCGGGCCGTGCTGAGCAGCCGACGCCTCGACGTGGAGGAGCTGGGCGATGTGGCCGAGATCGGTCATCTTGCGTTCGCCGTCGCGCTCTTGCAGAAGACGGCCGGGGACCCCCTCGTCCGCGAGCACCGTCCGGAACAGCGACGCCACACCGCGCCGGCGCAGCAGCGCGTTCCATCGGTGCAGTCGTGCGTGCAACGCCTCCCACTCGAGCTCGTCGGCGGCAGCGACGTCGTCTCCGGTCATCCCGAGGAACGGCGTGAGCGCGACCGCGACCGCGCGGGCACGGCTCGCGGGCTGCTCGGTCGCTTCGAGCAGCGCCAGCCAATCCCTGGCGGCCGGCGTGGAGAGCACGCTCTCGGTCCCGGTGACGACCGCCGGCACGCCCGCGAGGCGCAGTGCCTTTTGGACGAGCCGGGCCTGCGCGTTGGTGGCGACGAGCACCGCGACGTCCCCAGGCGTCACGCGTCGCTCGACGCGCTCGGCGCCGTCGTCCGCGTAGCTCACGAGTCGAGCGCCGGAGCCGAGGACGCCGACGACGTCGGCGGCCAGGTCCTGTGCCACGAGCTCCACCGCCGACTGTTTGCGGATCTGGCCCGACCTCGTCGTCTCGAGCCCGGACTCCCTCGTGGGGACGAGCCGCGCCCGAAGCGGCTCAGCGGCCGGAGCGCCGAGAAGCCCCGGCCGCTCGTGCGACGGTGCGGCGGAGACCGGTCGGAACTGGATCTCCGGGTGGCCGAGCCGCACCGGATCGAGCAGCGCGTCGAGCGCCGCCAGCAGACCTGCGTCGCTCCGCCAGTTCTCCCCGAGCGTGAAGCGCCGTTCCGCCAGGCGCGCGGCCTCGAGGTAGGAGTGGACGTCTGCGCCACGGAAGGCGTAGATGGCCTGCTTCGGGTCGCCGATCAGGACCAGCACGGTCTCGCCCGTGCCGAAGGCGGTCCGGACCACGTCCCACTGGATCGGGTCGGTGTCCTGGAACTCGTCGACGAGCACGACCGAGAAGCGGGAGCGCAGGCGCGCGCAGGCGGCTACGCCACGGTCCGGGTCGTGCAGGGTGTCCTTCAGCCTGACCAGGAGATCGTCGAACGTGAGGAGGTCGAGGTCGCAGAGCCGCCGCTCGACCTCGCGGCGGACCACCTCGGCGAAGCTGCGCCGCAGGCAGGCAGGGGTGCCCTCCGGCTCGGGAACGAGTGGCGTCTCCGGGTTCGCCACCGCCCAGCGGGCGATCTCCAACGCGCCGTTCCGATCGAACGGCGGGACCCCCAGGCGCGACGTCCAGCGCACGTACACGTCGTCGACCGTCTGCTCGACGATGTCGTCGGGGTCCTCCAGCACGGCCGCTCCTGCCGGCACGCCCGCTTCTACGCCCAGCCCGCTCAGCATGAGCTGGCAGAATCCGTGCGTCGTCGTGATCGTCGCCTCGTCGAAGGAGGTGATCGCGGCGGCGAGGCGTTCCCGGCGCTCGGCCACCTCCCCTGGCGAGCCTCTCGAGAGGAGCTGGAGCAGCGAGTCCGCACAGAGCGGTTCGGTCGCGTCCTCGCTCGGGGCTTCGAGCGCGCCCCGGAGCGTGCGCGCGAGCCCTGCCTCGGCGGAGACGAGGCGTGCACGGACCCTGTCGCGCAGCTCGCCCGTCGCCATGCGCGTGAAGGTGACCGCGAGGACCTCGGAGAGGGGGACGCCCTCGGCGACGAAACGGGTGACCAGGGCGGCGATCGTGAAGGTCTTGCCGGTGCCTGCGCTGGCTTCGAGGACCGTCACGCCGGGTCCGGGCAGTGGACCACAGATGTCGAAGTGCCCGAGCATCGCTGGCCCGCTGGTTGGCTCACTCGGAGCCTCCGTCATGTGCGCTGCTCCCGCTGCTCCAGGCGGTCCAGGTGCTCTCGCTGCTCCAGGCGCTCGTGGGCCAACAGGGGCTCCCAGAGGCGGCGTGCGAGCCGCACGAAGCGCGACGGATCGCTCGCCCATCCCGGTCCGCACTCGTCTCCGCGCGCACGCTCTGCCAAGAGGTCGTCGATCGTGGTCTCTCCTCCCAGGACGAGCACGTGCTCCGGGTCGGCGGCTTCTCCGGGGACGTACGTCCCGGCATCCCAGGTCGTCCTGCAGGCGGAGCGCGGGTGCTTCCCGTCCCTCAGCGCCTCGGCGCACTTTTCCGAGGTCTTCGTGGGCAGCGGAAGCGGTTCGCACATGCCACGGTCGTAGAGGTCGACCAGGACCGCCAGTGCAGAGAGGGCGCCCGTTACGCGCTCCTCGGGCGTGCTCCCGAGCGGAGGAAGCTCTGAGGTCGCGACGCGAGGACCCCGCCCGGCGGCGGCGCTCCGCCCGATGGTCACGGCGCTGACCTCCTGCTCGGGGTGCGCGGCGCTCAGCGCGAGGAAGCGGGCCCACGCGGCGAGCCGGTGCTTCGGGCCGAGCTGGGAGTAGACGCACCGAACGATGCAGGCGTACGCCGCTGCGCCCGGGTCCTCGGACGCGCCCTTCGAGTAGACATCGGGCACCGTGCCGATCAGCGTGCGGCCGTCGGTGAGCCGGACGGCGACCTCGATCGATGCCGGTTGGCTCTCGGCCGTCCAACGGCGCGCAGCACCGGCCAGCGAGGCGGCGGTCTGCTTGATCTCGCGCAGCTCGTGGGCAGCGAGCTCTCCCGGCGGCAGGAGACCGCGGCCCAGTTCCGCGGCTTGGGCCTCGTCCATCGTGGCGCCGGCGAGCAACGCGCCGAGCATGCGGTCGCCCACTCCCCATCTCTCGAGCGCGTCGAGCGCGACCGGGAGCGCGTCCTTCACCTCGGCGGTGCTCGCGGTCCCGTACCAGCCGAGCCGCTCTCGGAGAAAGGCGCGCACGGGGTGCTCGAGGAACCTCACCAGCGCGTCGAGCTGGACGGTCTGCGCGTCGAGGCGATCGAGCGGGCGTGACAGGAACGGTCGGGGCTCTCTTCGCGGTTGCACGAGCGCGCGCGCACCCGCGAGATCGACGGGATCGAAGCTCCACGGCTGGTCGCCTGCGAGCCCTCCGGCGACGAAGTTCCGCCGGTCGAAGGACTGCAGGGGGTGCTCTACGACGACGTGTGCCCTCGCGTGGAGGTGCGGGGAGCCGTCGGGAACCCTGACCGTGCGATCCACGACATCGAGCAGCTCGGCCACCGGCACGCAGGGCGCTCGCTCCTGGTTCGTCCGGGGGTCACGGGCCTGGTAGGTGACGATCAGGTGCTCGGTCGCGGCGAGCAGCGCGTCGAGCAGCAGCTGGCGGTCCTCCGAGCGGGGGTCCCAGTCGCCGACGTGGGGTTCGGCGAGAAGGAGGTCGTCCCCGTCGTGGGCGGGGTGGCGCGGGAATGCGTCCTCGTCGAGACCG
>JAJYYT010000273.1 GCA_021800645.1 Actinomycetes bacterium | reverse complement strand
CTCGCGGGGCCAGACGGCCTCGGCGAGCCAGCGCTCGAGCGGCAGGCCGTCTCCCACCCCTCGAAGCAGCGTCATGGGAGAGTGGCCGTGCGTGTTCACGAGCCCCGGCATGAGGAGCCCCCCCACGCGCCGCACGGCGGAGATCCTCGCTCGCGGCGCGTCCGCCGCCGCGCCGACCCAGGCGACACGGTCCCCGGTGACGTCGAGCGCGCCGGGACGGTGGATGCTGCACTGCGCGTCCATGGTGACCACGCAGTCGGCGAGGTAGCGCACCACGGCGGGCGGGCCGTCCGGAGGGTCCGCCGCGCGCAGGGCTTCACCCGGCAGCGTCACACGCGCCGGCGGAGGGTGACGTAGAGGCGGCGCGAGAGATCGGCACCGATCGCGACGGACGTTGCCTGCGTCGCGAGCATCAAGGTGCCGTCCGGCGCGCGAGAGACGACGGTGGCGTCGCTCCCTGGGACGAACCGGTGCTCATCGAGGTAGATGAGGGCGTCGGTGTCCATCTCCACCTCCTCGCTGATGCGGGCGAGACAGACCCGGTCACCTTCGACGACCTCCGCGAGCGGACGTTGGGCGCCGAGCGGCTGAGGCGTCCTCGAGCCGGGGATCGGATTGCCGTGGGGGCACGTCGGGGGGTCACCGAGCAGCTGGACGAGCCGAGCCTCGACGTCGTCGGAGATCACGTGCTCCCACCGGCCGGCCTCCCGGTGGACCTTGTGCCACTCGAGGCCGATCACGTCGGCGAGCAGACGCTCGGCGAGGCGGTGCTTGCGCACCACCTTCTCCGCCAGTTGCGAGCCCGTCTGGGTGAGCTCGACAACACGGCCGTCCCTGCGGACGTACCCGTCCTCGGCAAGACGGTCGAGCATCTCGGAGACCGAGGGCGCGGAGCGACCGAGGCGCTCGGCGATGCGTGCCTGGATCGGAAGCGTGCCTTCTTCCTTCAAGGAGTGGATCGTCTGGAGGTACTCCTCGACGGGAGGGTGGTAGCCGTCGTCTGTCACCGAGTGCGCCACTCTCGCCGAGCCTATCCATCAGGGTGCCCCGAGGGCCGGCGGCGTCCTGCGTCAGAAGGCGGCCGCTGCTCGGGAGCCCGGCCAGAGGCAAGCGACGGCACCTCGTAGCATGACGCCCGTGCCCACGACGAGCCCGGGGGCAGCCGGCGCGAACCCCTTCGACCAGGCGCGCATCGCCGCCCGTGAGCTCGCGCGCTTGACGGGCGCACCACGTCACGACGTCCTCATCGTGCTCGGCACGGACCTCTCAGCGGTTGCAGGGCCGCTCGGTGCGACAGGGCCGCCGGTCGACCTCACCTCGCTGCCGTGGTTCGCCCGCCTCACCGGCCCCGGGCACCGGCCCGAAGCGTGGTCCGTCGACGTCGAGGGGAGACGCGCCCTCGTCGTCTCCGGCCGCCTCCACCTCTACGAGGGACGGAGCCCGGCGGAGGTCGTCCACCTCGTCCGCACGGCGATCGCAGCGGGAGTCGAGGTCGTCGTCCTCACCTGCAGCGCGGGTGCCGTCAATCCCGGGCTCTCCTTGGGAGAGGTGGTCTCGATCCGCGACCATCTGAACTTGACCGGCACGTCCCCGCTCGTCGGGATGCCGACCGAGATGCCCGGGGTCTCCCGCCACGTCAACATGACGGACGCCTGGTCGGGCCGCCTTCGGGCGCTCGCCCGCGCCGTCGCGCCGCTCGAAGAAGGCGTGTACGCGCACATGACCGGGCCGCAGTTCGAGACCCCCGCCGAGGCTCGGATGCTCGCGGTCCTCGGTGCCGATCTCGTCGGGATGTCGACGGTGCCCGAGGCAATCGCGGCGCGCCACCTCGGAGCAGAGGTGCTCGGGCTCGCCGTCGTCACCAGCGCCGTGGCTGCGGGCCGACTCGCCGTGGACGACGTCGCGCGCGTGGCGGACGAGGCGGTGCCGGTCGTGGCGAAGACGGTGACCGGCGTCCTTCGGGGGCTGGACGACCCAGGCGGGCCGCAGCCGCAGGCGAGGCCCGAGCCGCAGGCGAGGCCCGAGCCGCAGGCGAGGCCCGAGCCGCCGGCGAGTCCTCGCCAGGGCTGACGAGGGACTGACGGGCTTGACTGCTAACCAGGGACGACGTCGACGAGCTTGCGGTTCTTGCGGGTGCCGAACTTCACGACCCCGTCAGCCGTCGCGAACAGCGTGTCGTCGCTGCCCCGGCCCACGTTCACTCCCGGGTGGAACCGCGTGCCGCGCTGGCGAACGATGATGGCTCCCGCTCGGACGCTCGTGCCGGCGAAGACCTTCACCCCCAGACGCTGCGCGTTCGAGTCACGGCCATTGCGGGTGGACCCGCCGCCCTTGGTCTTCGACATCGTTCCTCCTCGTCGCCCGCTCGACCCTCGTCGCCCGCTCGACCGTCAGCGTGCCGTGATCGAGACGATCTCGACCGTCGAGTACCGCTGGCGGTGGCCCCATCGGCGGCGCTGGTTGGTCTTCGACTTGTAGGTCATCGCGTCGATCTTCAAACCGAGCTCCTCGCCCACCACCCGGCCGGTCACCGCGACCCCGGCCAGCTCGTCGGCGGTGGCTCGAACCTGGCCGCCCTCTTCGACCAGGAGCAGGGGCTCGAGCGCCACCTCGGCCCCGACAGGCTGGCCAAGGCGCTCCACTCGGACGCGCTGCCCCTCGGCGACGCGCTCCTGCTTGCCTCCGCTACGGATCACGGCGTACATGGGAGCGGAAGCTTATCGCAGCCGGCTCAGCGCACCGACGCATCCAAGACGATCCCCCGCCCGTGGCACACCTCGCACTCGGTGGAGAGCGACTCGATGAGCCCCTCGGAGATGCGCTTGCGGGTCATCTCGACGAGGCCCAGCTCTGAGATGTCGAACACCTGGGTCCTCGTCTTGTCCCGGGCTAGGGCCGCCCGGAGCGCCGCCGCGACCTTGTCCCGGTTCTCCTTCAGCTCCATGTCGATGAAGTCGATGACGATGATCCCGCCGATGTCCCGGAGCCGGAGCTGGCGCGCGACTTCCTCGGCAGCTTCGAGGTTGTTGCGGAAGACCGTTTCTTCGAGGTTGCTCTTCCCGACGTTCTTGCCGGTGTTGACGTCGATGACCGTGAGCGCCTCGGTGCGCTCGATGATGAGCGACCCTCCCGAGGGCAGCCACACCTTGCGGTCGAGCGCCTTGTGCAGCTGCTCATGGACGTGGTAGCGGTCGAAGAGCGGCTGGCCCTCCGCTGCAGGATCGTAGAGCTCGACCCGGTCCGCGAGGTCGGGGCTCATCTGCTCGACGTAGCTGCGTACCTCGTCGAAGAGGTCGGGATCGTCGATGATCACCCCGCGGTACTCGCTGTTCAGCTCCTCGCGCAGGATCCGGACCGCCAATTCGGGCTCCCGGTAGAGGAGGCCGGGACCGGTCATCCGTTGGGCCGTCCGCTCGATGCTCTCCCACTGCTGGAGCAGCCCCTGCACGTCCCTGCGCAGCTCGTCCTGTGTGGCCCCCTCGGCCGCAGTGCGCACGATCAGGCCGTGACCCTGCGGGCGCAAGGCGTCCACGATCCTGCGCAGACGCCGCCGCTCGTTGTCGCCGAGCCGCTTGGAGATCCCCACCGCCTCGCTGTTGGGGACGAACACTGCGAAGCGACCCGGGATGGACACCTCCTGGGTCAGCCTGGCGCCCTTGGCGCCGATCGGGTTCTTCGTCACCTGGCACAGGATCAGCTGGCCAGGCCGAAGCACGTCCTCGATGCGCGGCTCGGGACCGCGTGCGCCGGCGTCGACGTCGTCGGTGTCGTAGCGGACGTCGCCCCGGTACAAGACGGCGTTCTTCGGGAT
>JAJYYT010000272.1 GCA_021800645.1 Actinomycetes bacterium | reverse complement strand
AAGGAGCAGCTCGCCGCCTTGCGCGAGGAGGTCGAGAAGCTCACCCAGCCACCCGCGGCGTACGGCACCTTCCTCGGGAGGAACGAGGACGACACCGTCGACGTCTTCTCTGGAGGCCGCAAGATGCGGGTGTCGGTCCACCCCGACATCGACCTCGCCAGCCTCTCGAAGGGGGACGAGGTCGTGCTGAACGAGTCGCTGAACGTGGTGCTCGCGCGTCCCGGCGAGCTCGCAGGCGAGGTCGTCACCTTGAAGGAGGTGCTCGACCCAGGCCGCCGGGTGACCGTGTTCGTCCGAGCGGACGAGGAGCGGGTCGTCGAGCTCTCCGACGCGATGTCCGAGGTGCACCTGCGCGCCGGGGACACCCTGCTCATGGACGTGCGCAGTCAGCTCGTCATCGAGAAGCTCCCGCGTCCGGAGGTCGAGGAGCTCGTCTTGGAGGAGGTGCCGGACATCACGTACGCGGACGTGGGCGGCCTCGACGCACAGATCGAGGCGATCACGGACGCCGTCGAGCTTCCCTACCTCCACCGCCCGCTGTTCGGGGCGTACCGCCTGCCGGCGCCCAAGGGCATCCTGCTGTACGGCCCGCCTGGTTGCGGCAAGACCCTCATCGCGAAGGCGGTGGCGAACTCGCTGGCGAAGAAGGTCGCCGAGGCGACCGGGAACGCGAACGTGCGCAGCTACTTCCTGAACATCAAGGGCCCCGAGCTGCTGAACAAGTACGTCGGGGAGACCGAGCGCCAGATCCGGCTCGTCTTCCAGCGCGCCCGTGAGAAAGCCGAAGAAGGGGTGCCCGTCATCGTCTTCTTCGACGAGATGGACTCGCTGTTCCGCACGAGGGGGACCGGCATCAGCTCGGACATGGAGTCGACCATCGTCCCCCAGCTGCTCGCGGAGATCGACGGCGTCGAGGCGCTCCGAGACGTCATCGTGATCGGCGCGTCCAATCGCGAGGACCTGATCGACCCCGCGATCTTGCGGCCCGGGCGGCTCGACGTGAAGATCAAGATCGAGCGGCCGGACGCTGACGCAGCCGCCCAGATCTTCGCCAGGTACCTGCGCGCCGACTTGCCGCTCGACGCCGGGGAGGTGGAGCGGCTCGGCGGCGGCGATCCCGAGAAGGCGGCGCAGGCGATGATCGAGGCGACCGTTGCCGAGATGTACCGCGCCGACGACGACAACCGCTTCCTCGAGGTCACCTACCAGAACGGCGACAAGGAGGTCCTCTACTACCGGGACTTCGCGTCCGGGGCGATGATCGAGAACATCGTGCGCAGGGCCAAGAAGCTGGCGATCAAGCGCGAGATCGCCGGGGAGGGTGCCGGGATCCGCACCTCGGACCTGGTGGAGTCGATCCGCCAGGAGTACAAGGAGAACGAGGACCTCCCGAACACGACCAACCCGGACGATTGGGCTCGGATCTCGGGCAAGAAGGGCGAGCGCATCGTCTACGTGCGCACGCTCATGAGCGAGAGCCGGGACGGCGGCCGCGGAGGCCGCGCGATCGAGCGGGTGGGCACCGGCCAGTACCTCTGATCCACCCGTGATGGACAGCTGATGTCCTCGTGAACGTGCCTCTGATCCACCGTGACGTGCCTCTGATCCACGGTGATGGACCTCTGATCCACGGTGACGTACCTCTGATCCACCTCTGATCCACCTCTGCTGCCACGGGGGCACCTCGGCGGTGGAGGAGTACCTCCGATGGCCGGGTCGACCAGCTAGGGTCACGGCGTGGCCATCCACAAGGTGTGCGGGATCGAGACCGAGTACGGCATCCACGTGCCCGGCGGCGACGGGAACCCGATCACCGCGTCGTCCATGCTCGTGAACGCGTACGCGACCGAGGCGGAGCGGCGCACCGACTGGGACTTCGAGGACGAGACACCCGCCAACGACGCACGCGGCTTCACCCGGGAGGGCACGCTCGCGCCGGTCGTCGAGACCCACCTGGCCAACACGGTGCTGACCAACGGCGCGCGCTACTACGTCGACCACGCCCATCCCGAGTACTCCTCGCCGGAGTGCGCCGACCCGCTCAGCCTCGTCCTCTACGACAAGGCCGGCGAGGAGGTGCTCCGGCGGTCGATGCGCGCGGCGGCCCACGTCTTCCCCGGCACGCCGCCAGTCGTCGTCTACAAGAACAACTCCGACGGCAAGGGCAATTCCTACGGCTGCCACGAGAACTACCTCGTGGACCGCTCGGTGCCGTTCGCGAAGATCGCCGCCGCGGTCGTCCCCCACTTCGTCACCCGCCAGATCTTCACCGGCGCGGGCAAGGTCGGGGCGGAGACCACGGCCGTCGACAAGTCCAAGGTGACCTACCAGATCTCCCAGCGCGCGGAGTTCTTCGAGGAGGTCATCGGCCTCGAGACCACGCTGAAGCGTCCGATCGTGAACACCCGCGACGAGCCTCATGCAGACCCGCGGCGCTTCCGCCGCCTCCACGTCATCGTCGGCGACGCGAACCTCTCCGAGGTCGCCACGCTCCTCAAGGTCGGGACGACCGCGCTCGTGCTCTCCATGGTCGAAGACGACGTCGCCCCCCATCGTGACCTCACGCCCGCGGACCCGGTGCGGGCCATGCACCAGGTCTCGACCGACCTCACCCTCGGGCGACCCCTCACCATGGCGGACGGCTCGACGGCCACCGCGCTTGCCGTGCAGTGGGAGCTGTACACCACGGCCCGCAAGTACGCCGACCACCACGGGCTCGAGCCGCTCGGCGGCGACGACGTGGGAGAGCAGGTGCTCCAGCGCTGGGAAGCGGTCCTCCACGGCCTCGAGCAGGACCCCTCGACGCTCTCCCGCCAGCTCGACTGGGTCGCCAAGCTCAGGATCGTCGAAGGCTACCGAGAGCGCCACGGCTGCGAGTGGGGGGACAGCCGCCTCTCGGCTGTGGACCTCCAGTACCACGACCTGCGCCCGGAGCGCTCCTTGTACGCGCTCGTGGGCATGGAGCGCCTGGTCGACGACGCCGCGGTCGCGGCCGCGGTCACAACGCCGCCGCGCGACACGCGTGCGTGGTTCCGCGGCCAGTGCCTCGCCCGCTGGCCGGAGTCCGTCGTGACCGCGAACTGGGACTCGCTCGTCTTCGACCTGGGGACCGACCCGCTGCGGCGCGTCCCTATGATGGATCCCCTGCGGGGGACGGCGGCCCACACCGAAGCACTCTTGGAGTCGAGCGCCACCCCGGCGCAGCTGCTGGAGCGGCTGAGCGCATGATCGGACCCATGATCGACGCCACGCCCCAAGCGTCGACGCCCGAAGGGGCTCCGGCCGCGGTAAGACGAGAGAGGACCGGGATAGGACGGACCGGGATAGGACATTGAGGTGCACGAGGGGATGACCTGATGGCTGAGCGAGAGTTGAAACGCAGGAGCGTGCCGGCTCGCACCGAGACCGAGGTGGTCGAGGAGGCGCCGGCCGTGTCCGAACGCGGCGAGAAGATCAAGGCAGAGCTCGACGACCTGATGGACGAGATCGACGAGGTGCTGGAGGACAACGCCGAGGAGTTCGTCCGGAACTACGTCCAGAAGGGCGGGCAGTAGCCCCAGGTGGCGCTCCCGCTCTTCCCCCCGACCGAGGACCCCGGACCCGACTTCTCGAGCCTGCTGCGTCGCAGTGCCGTCCCTGCCTTCCCTGCTGTGCCGCAGGGGGCCGACATCGCGGCGTCCGTGCGGCACGCGACCACGGTCGTGGCGCTTCGGTTCGCTGACGGCATCGTGATGGCCGGCGACCGGCGGGCGACCGAGGGCCACGCGATCGCGCACCGCGCGATGGAGAAGGTGTTCCCCGCCGACCGGTACT
>JAJYYT010000271.1 GCA_021800645.1 Actinomycetes bacterium | reverse complement strand
CGGGATGGCGCTCCTCGAAGAGGTCGTCGTCGAAGACGGCGTCAACCTGACCGGTGGGCTCTTCCAGTACCTCATCCCGACGTCGACCGATGTCCCCGACATCGAAGTCGTGGTTCTCGAGTCGGGCGAGGGGCTCGGCCCCTTCGGCGCGCGCGGGATCGGTGAGCCTCCTATCGGCCCGCCTCTGGCAGCGATCGCCGGTGCGATCGCCGACGCGACGGGGACCTGGCCCGACCGGTTGCCGATCACCCCCGAGCGGGTGCTGCAGCTCGTCGAGGGCATGTCCAACGCCCAGCAGAGCGCCTGAGCGGACACCGACGCCCGCCACGGCCCGCCACGGCCCGCCCGCCACGGCCCGCACGCCACGGCCCGCACGCCACGGCCCCGCGGCGAGGGCTCTACGCTTCACAGGGAAGCCCGTCGGACCGGACAGCCCGTCGGACAGGGCAGCCGGTCGGACTGGACATCTCGTAGGTAGGAGAGCAGATGCCGAGCTTGGGACTCGAGGACCAGGTCGTCGATTGCGCGGTCTACGCCCGCACGGTCGCCCGCTTCAAGGAGCTGAAGATCGTCCTGCCGACCTTCGCCGAGCTGGCGGAACCACGCAGGATCGCCGCCACGGTCCGGGAGGCGCTCGAGGGGGTCGGGCCCGACGAGGCGGATCCACTGAACCTGTTCCGCGTCCACTGGTACAACGACGCATCTCGGAGGGAGCAGAGCGAGCTCCCTCTCCACGCCGTACTGCCGCCGGAGCTCACCGGCGTGCCGGCGCCCATCGTGGTGCTCTTCGGCGATCGCTTCCCGATGATCGGCGCCCATAAGGTGCTCGCCAGCTACGCCTGCCTCGTGCCACGCGTCGTCACGGGCCAGTTCGATCCGACGGCGCACAAGGCGATCTGGCCGTCGACGGGCAACTACTGCCGTGGCGGTGTGGCGATCTCCCGGCTCATGAGCTGCCGAGGAGTGGCGGTCCTGCCCGAGGGCATGAGCCGGGAACGCTTCGACTGGCTGGAGCGCTGGGTGCTCGACCCATCCGACATCTTGAAGACCCCGGGGACCGAGAGCAACGTGAAGGAGATCTACGACAAGTGCGCCGAGCTGTCGGCGGACCCCGAGAACGTGATCTTCAATCAGTTCTCCGAATTCGGCAACCATCTCGTCCACTGGCAGTGCACGGGGCGCGCGCTCGCGCACGTCTTCGAGCATCTGCGCGAGGACGAGCCCACGCTGCGACTGGCGGCGTTCGTGTCCGCCTCCGGCTCAGCGGGCACCCTCGGAGCGGGCGACCACTTGAAGGATGCCTACGGGACGCGCATCGTTGCCGCCGAGGCTCTCGAGTGCCCGACGATGCTGCGAAACGGTTTCGGCGAGCACAACATCCAAGGCATCGGCGACAAGCACATCCCATACATCCACAACGTCTACAACACCGACGCAGTCGCTGCCGTCTCCGATCGGGCGACGGATCAGCTGGCCGTCATGTTCGCGTCCCCCGCTGGGCGGGCATACCTCGCCGAGCGCCGCCACGTCCCCGCGGAGGCACTCGCCGTCCTGGACCACTTCGGTCTGTCGAGCATCTGCAACGTGCTCGCCGCCGTGAAGACGGCCAAGCTCTACGGCCTCGGGCCAGAAGACGTCGTGATGACGGTCGCCACGGATGGCGCGGCACTCTACGAGAGCGAGCGCGAGAGGATCGCTGCGAGGGACTTTCCCTTGGGCTTCGACGAGGGGGACGCCGCACGATCCTTCGGCGAGTTCGTGCTCGGGATCGGCACTGACGACATGATCGAGACGAGGCTGGAAGACCGCGAGCGCATCTTCAATCTCGGTTACTACACCTGGGTCGAGCAGCAGGGCGTCGCGACGAAGGACTTCACCGAGCGGCGCGAGCAGTCGTTCTGGCGAGCGCTGCGCGCCAAGGTGTCGCGTTGGGACGAGATGATCGGCGAGCTGAACGCCCGCACCCGAGCCGGATCCGCGTGAGCACGCCAGCGAGCAGGCTCGTGTGCTCCGGCTGCGGCTCCTCGCCGCCCGACGACGAGCCGTTCCCGTTCCGCTGCCCGCGGGCCAGCGCCGGCGACGTCGACCACGTGCTCGTTCGCCTGCTCGACCCCGACCAGTGCGGCTTCCCGTCCCAGGCAACAGCAACAACAGCGCCGGCCAGCTTCGTCGCCTACCGCCGCTTGTTCCACAGCTACTGGCGCGCCGCTGCCGGCGGCATCGGCGACGAGGATCTCGTCGAGCTGCTGCGCGGCCTCGATGCTCGGGTCGCCGCCGTCGATGGCCACGGCTTTGCCCCGACCCCTCTTTTTCGCAGCGACGTCCTCTCGGACGCGCTCGGCTTCGTTGCACCGGGCGGCGTGTGGGTGAAGGACGAGACTGGCAACGTCTCTGGCTCCCACAAGGCGCGCCACCTCATGGGAGTGCTCGTGCACCTGGCGATCTCCGAGCAGCTCGGGCTCTCCGACCCGGCCCAGCGACCGCAGCTGGCGATCGCCAGCTGCGGCAACGCCGCGCTCGCTGCCGCAGTGGTGGCCGCGGCCGGCAGCTGGCCGCTCACGGTCTTCGTGCCACCAGATGCGGATGCAGCCATCATGAAGCGCCTTTCCGACCTCGGCGCGGAGATCTGCACGTGCGAGCGCCATCCGGGCGAGTTCGGCGACCCGTGCTATCTGCGCCTGCTCGAAGCCCTCGAGCGCGGCGCGATCCCCTTCACCTGCCAGGGGAACCTGAACGGTCTGGCGATCGAAGGCGGCGAGACGCTCGGCTACGAGATCGTCTCGAGCCTGGCGGCGCACGGGGCAGCGGTCGACCACGTCGTCGTCCAGGTCGGCGGCGGCGCGCTCGCCAGCAGCTGCGCACAGGCGTTCTCCGAGGCGCGTGCCCTCGGGGCGTTCGAGGACTTGCCCCGGCTCCACACCGTGCAGACGACGGGTGCCCACCCACTCGAGCGCGCCTACCGGCGAGTGCAGACCCTGCTGGACGGCCCGGCGAGGGGCGACCTCGACGAGGCACTGTCGCACGCGGCGTGCCATCGCTCGAGCTACATGTGGCCCTGGGAACAGGAGCCGCGCAGCATCGCCCATGGGATCCTCGACGACGAGACCTACGACTGGCTCGCCGTCGTGCGCGCCATGATCACCACCGGCGGGGAGGCCCTCGTCGTTACCGAGGAGACACTCCGGGGGGCCAACGAGCTCGCCAGGTCGGCGGGGTTCGACGTCGACCCGACGGGCTCAGCGGGTCTCGCCGGGCTGATCGATCTCATCGCTTCCGGTCGGGTCCACCCGGACGAGCGCGCTCTCGTGCTCTGCACCGGCGTCAGACGCTGAGCCGCCGGTTCCAGGCGCGCAGGTGGGGGCGGTGGCAGCGTCAAGCGCTCAGCTGGGCGAGGCGCAGGTCAAGGCCCGCGACATCGGCTCCAAGCGGACGAGTCTCCACCGCTCCCAGGGGTGGTCCACCCGCCGACAGGTCGGCGCTGCGCCCGCTTCATCGGCGTGCTCCCTGGTCCTGGTGGTACCCGTGCCCCCCCAGTGGACGCAGACGCTCCCCAGCGCGTCGGGCACCTGCTCGGGCGGGACGGCGCCGGCCACCCGGCGGATGAAGCCCGGTGAGCGCAGCGATCCGGGCGGCAGGGCTACGCCGAGAGAGCACCGTCAGCGCGAGGAGCTACCGACACGAAACAGCAAGGAGCATGAAATACATCTCGATGCACTGAAAAGCACATATTTATCTGAATAGAAGGCAGATCCAACGGAATTCCAACACAACTCCAAGGTCCTCCCAAGGTTGACCTGCCAGCCTCGACCCATGGATC
>JAJYYT010000270.1 GCA_021800645.1 Actinomycetes bacterium | reverse complement strand
CTGCCCTAGAAGTGCACGCCCGTCTGCATCTCGACGTCGTTGCCGGACGCGTCGATCGACTGCGGGCGTGAGCGCAGGCGCCCGCGCAACGTCGTCTTCGCGTTGCGCTCGTGGCCGCGGCGGAACCGGCGCTCCACGAAATGCTGGCCGACCGACAAGACGCTCGTCACGATGAGGTACCACAGGCTTGCGACGACGAGCAGTGGGATGGTCTCGAAATTCCGGGCGTAGACCTCCTGGACCGAGTAGAGCAGCTCCGGCAGCGAGATGACGCTCACCAGGCTCGTCCCCTTCAGCATCCCGATCGTCTGGTTGCCCGTTGGCGGGATGATGATCCGCATCGCCTGCGGCAGGACGATCCGCCGGAACGTCAACCGCTTGGTCATGCCGAGCGCCAGCGCGGCCTCGGTCTGTCCAGCGTCCACCGAGACGATGCCGGCCCGCACGATCTCCGACATGTAGGCGGCCTCGTTCAGCCCGAGACCCAGCAGCGCGGCCACGAGGGTCGTCACCAGTGCGTTGGTGCTCGCCGACGCGAAGCTCGGTCCAAAAGGGATCCCGATCGAGATGCGAGGCACGAACGAGGCGATGTTGAACCAGAAGAGGATCTGGACGAGGAGGGGCGTCCCGCGGAAGAACCAGATGTAGACGGACGCCGCGCTCTGGAGCACCCAGCTCTTCGAGAGCCGCATGAGGGCGAGCACGGTGCCCCCGACGATCCCGATCACCATTGCCGCCGCGGTCAGGTAGAGGGTGCGGACCAGCCCCGAGAGGATCCCGCCGTTCACGAACCAGTGCCCGACGACGCTCCACTGCAGGCTGCTCGAGGTCACGAGCAGGTGGCCAAGCATCGCGAGGAGCACCAACGCGACCGCGACCACCGTCCAGCGCGCCGGCCTGCGGACCAACGCGGAGAAATCGGCTCGACTCCACCCGGGAACGCGCGTGCCGCCGCCACCCGCGGACGGCCCGAGCGGCTCGCCCGGCGCGGCGCTCAGCTCGTCGGCGGACGGCGCTGCGTCACGGAGACCGGCACGCACCTCGGGTCCGGTTGCCACGGACGACGGTGCGCCTCCTCTGGCACGCGAAGAACCCCTTCGGGGTCTAGGTGTAGAGGTGGGCAGCGGGGACGAGGCCGTAGGAGATGCCCCAGTGCTCCATGATCTTCTTGTACGCGCCGGTCGCGATGAGATGGTCCATCGCCTGGGTCACGAGCCCTGCGATCTTCGCAGATTTTGCCACACCTGCACCTTCGGGGGTTGGCAGGTAGTTCAGCGGCTGCAGGACCAACGAGTGCTGGGACTCCTTGATGAGCCAGGCGAGCTGGTCCTCCGAGCTCGAGTAGATCTGGTCCCTTCCGCTCGTCACCGCCAGCTCCGCGGCGGCGTCCGAGGGGAAGGTGGCGATCCTCACCGGCGGGAGCTTCCTCTTCGCGCAGGCCGGGTCGACACCGTGGAGCTGCTCGATGAACGCGGAGCCCTCGATGACCGCGACGCTCTTGCCGCACAGGTCGGTGAAGGTGGTGATGTGGATCGGGCTGCCCTTCAGGACCGCGAAGCCGGTGCCCACGTCGTAGTAGGTGACGATGTCGATCGCCTTCACGCGTGCGGGCGTGTAGATGAACGAGGTGAACGAGGTGTTGTACCGACCGTTTTGGAGCCCTGGGATGAACCCTGTGAAGTTCCCCGAGGCAATCGCGTGCCAGCCGACCCCGAGGGTCGCCGCCACCGCCCTGCCCAGGTCGACCTCCCAGCCGACGAGCCGACTGCCGACGACCAGCTCGTCGGGCGGGGCGTCGTTGTAGGTCACGTCCACCAGACCGGTCTTCTTCACCGCAGCAGGGACCTTCGCGGCGAGCCCCGCGTCGACGCCTACTTTCGCGCCCTCGACTGTGACGACGCCGTGCACCGCCCGTCGATGGGTGGTGGTCGCCTGCGCCCACGGCGCCAGCACCGTCGCACCCATCGTCAGCGCGGCGCCGAGGGCGACCGCCGTCGCGCCCATCGTCAGGGCACGGCGCGCCCGCCGCGTGCCCGATCCGAGGGGACCGCCTCCACGGCGGTCCCGCTCGCCTGCCATCGCCCGTGCTCCGACCTCGATCATGGCGCCCCCGTTCCTCGTTCTCTGGACCGTTCTCTCTTCTCTGGTCGAGAAGTCCGTCGCCGAACGATACCGTGCGACGGCTCTGTTCGTCAATCGCACAATTGTTCGGGATCGTGCCATTGCCTTCCCGGCTGCGTAGAGCCCGATGTCCAGGGAACGGGCCGAGCGTGGACGGCACCGCGGCCTCGTGACCCAGGGTCAGGACGTCGCGAACCGTTCTGGGGAGAACGGGGACAGATCGAGGTCCGGCGAGCGGTCGGCCGCCAGATCGGCGAGCACCCTGCCCATGAGCGGGCCCGCGGTGAACCCCATGTGGGGGAAGAGGCCGACCAGCACCCGGGGGGCGTGGCGGAGCGGACCGAGCACCGGGAGGTGGTCGGGCGTGCCGTTGCCGATCCCCGCCCACGAGCGCAGCACCAGGACCGAAGCGAGACGAGGTACGACGTCGAGCGCCACGGCGAGGTTCGCGCGCAGTGAGTCCAGGCACACGAGCGGGTAACCGGTGGCCGGCTCGAGCCGCGCCGGCCACCCGCCGCCGATCAAGACCGTCCCGGCCTTCGCCTGCTTCATCGTCAGGCGCCTTCCTGCGTGATAGAGGAGGTGCTCGACGAATGGCTGCACCGGCTCGGTGGCGACGACCTGCATGGGCTCGGTCGAGATGGGCAGCGCCAGGCCCGCGACGAGCGAGCGCACGTGGCGTGCGAGCGCGTCACCGGTCGTCAGCACCACGCGCTCGGCCTCCACCACCTGCCTCTCGGTCCGCCCCTCCACCGACGCCGCCAAGGTCAGCCGGGCCGCGTGGACCTGCAGCTCGAGGTCGACGAGCGCGCACCGGGCGCGGATCTCGGCACCAGCACCTGCGGCTGCGCGAGCGAAGGCCGGCGCGGCGAGCATGGGGTTGGCCTTGCCCTCGACCGGGCTGTACTCCGCCCCCACCACCCGCTCCGAGACGTAAGGCGCAAGACTGACGACGTCAGAGCGCGAGAGCACCTGGGCGTCCAGCCCGATCTCGCGCTCGATCCGCACCTTCTCTTCGACGAGGCGCATCTGTGCGGGGTCGTCAGCGAGGAGAAGGCCGCCGTGGGTACGGACCTCGAGGTCCGTGCCGAGCTGCTCGCCCAGGTGCTCCCACAGCTCGAGCGCGTCGAGCAGGAAGCGCAGCGCAGGCAGGAAGCCGCGCGCCCAGCGGGAGCCAAGGCGCTCGAAGGGCTCACGCTGGATCTGGCCGTGCAGGCTCCCGGCGTTGCGCCCCGACGCCTCGGTCCCGATCTCGGCGCGCTCGACGAGGACGACGGAGGCCCCGGCGCGCGCGAGATGGTAGGCAGTGGCACACCCGGTGATGCCACCTCCGACGACTGCGACGTCGTAGCGCCTGACGGGGTGCGCGTGCGCGCGGCGGGGGACGGGCTCGTCGCCGCGAGCGCGGACGGGGGGCGGAACGGGAGCGGAGGCGTACACTATCCGGCTAGTTGTTCGCAGGGAGGATACCGATGCCACCACAGTTCCACGGCAGCTACACGGTCTGCGTCACGCCCTTCAGCGAGGACGGCTCGCACGTCGACACCGACGCGCTGCGGCGCTTCCTCGCCTGGCAGCTCGAGGTCGGGGTTCCCGGGGTGATCGTCCTCGGGACGACCGGTGAGTTCCTCACCGTGAGCGACGACGAGCGCGCCGAGGTGGTCGAGACCACGGTGGACGCGATCGGCGGGCGGGTCCCCGT
>JAJYYT010000269.1 GCA_021800645.1 Actinomycetes bacterium | reverse complement strand
GGACGAGGGAGACCTGCTCGGTCCTCGGAGACCGGGAGACGGCGACCTGGCCGTTGACCTCGACGCCGTGGCCGACGGCCTTCAGCACCACGCGCTCGGCGGTGGCGGGCAGGACGCGGCCGACCGCGCCGAGGAGCGCGGCGGTCTCGTCGATCCCCGCGACAAGGCCGCCGGCCGCCTCGACCATCCCGGCGAGGACGACGTTGCCGAGCGGGTGCCCCGCGAGGTCCCCCCCTGCAAAACGATGCTCGAACGCCGCCGCGAGCACCGAGCCCTCCTCGGCCAGGGCGACGAGGCACTTGCGGAGGTCGCCGAGGGCGACGACGTCGAGCTGCTCGCGCAGGCGCCCGGTCGACCCTCCGTCGTCGGCCACCGAGACGATCGCCGTGATCTCGTCGGCGTACCGCCGGGCGGCGCGAAGCGTCACGGCAGTCCCGTGGCCGCCCCCGAGGGCGACGACGCGGGTCATGGCCAGAGCGTCGCGAGCGTCGCGCTCACGACCCGATCCGCTGGTCGTACTGGGTGAGGATCTGGTCGACCTGCGCGGTGGCGTGGGCGAGGGCCGCCGAGGGGCTGACGCCGCTTTGGAACATCGACTCCTCTGCGTCGAGCTCGGCCGTGCGGACCTGTGTGTAGGGCCCGATCACCGCGCCCGCGGTCGCGTCGTTGTTCGCCCCTTGGACGAGCTGCTCGTACGCGACCTTGTAGCCGGGCTCGGCGCTCCACAGGGCCTTCACCGCTGCCGTCTTTGCAGACGACTTGCGGATCGGGATGTAGCCCGTTCCCTTCGCCCAGGCCGCCTGGCTCTTGGTGGAGTCGAGGAAGGCGATGTAGTCCCACGCCGCGGCCCGGTCGACGGGGGACTGGCGGTTCGAGATGTACAGCGCGGAGCCGCCGACCTCGATGCCGCCGCGTACCTTGGTGCTGTAGACGGGGAACGGCGCCACGCCGAGCTTCACGTTCGGGTACTGGCCGGTCGCGAGCACAGCCTCGACCGTGCCGAGCACCGCGGTCGTGTCGATGGTCATCGCGTACTTGCCCGAGCCGATCCCGAGGAGGTTGTCGTACTCTGCGGTACCGGTCGCGGGGTTGGTGGTCGCGTCACCCGACCGCACCATCGTGTCGAGGTCGGTCCAGATCCTCTTCGCGACCGGCGTGTCGAAGACCGCTGCGGTCGCGCGGCCCTTGCGCCCGTTGGCGTGGTTCACGAAGAGCTTGCCCGCGGTCGCGAGCCACGTCTCCAAGTGCCAGGGGTCGAGCTTGAGCCCGACGCCGCTCCCATGGGCCTTCAGGATCGCGGCGTCGTGGACGAACTGTCCGAGTGTGACCGGGGGAGAGGCGATGCCGTCCTTTTGGAAGGCGAGCTGGTTGTAGAAGAGGACCGGTCCCGAGACGGCGAAGGGCATGCCGACCTCGACGCCGTCCAGCTTGTAGGCCGCAAGCACGCGCGGGATGAAGTCGGAGGTGCGGTAGTGCGCGGCCTTCATGCAGGACTGGACCGGCGTGACCGAGTGCGAGTCGGCCACGCCCTGCAGGTCGGTCGATGTGAGCTGGACGACCGAAGGCAGCTGGCCGTTGCTGAGGCCCGCCTGGTACTTGATCCAGGTTGTTGTGTAGCTGCGCTGCTGGACGAGGGTGACCTGGACCTTGTGCTGCGAGGCGTTGAACGCATTGGTGAGCGCCTGGAGCGTCTTGCCGTTGGCTGTGACCATCGACTCCCAGAAGGTGATGTGGACGGCCCCCTTGTGGGCAGCGAGCAGTGAGGGTTTGCACTGCGGGCCGCCTGCCTTCGACGGCGCGGCAGACGCGGCCGGCGACCCGAGGAACAAGGCTCCGGCCCCGGTCCCGGCGCCGGCAGCCGCACCGGCGAGGATCGCGGCGCAGGCTGCGAGCGCCGAGACCCCGGCGCGCCCCCTGCGCATCCTCGCCTCCCCGCTCGCCGCGGTTCGTCCGCCGCTCGACCTCGCCGCCCCGCTTGCCGCGGTTCGTCCCCCGAGTCGCTGCACGGAGCCAGCCTGCCACGTGCTCACTTGACCGCGCCGCCGGTCAGGCTCCGGACGAGCTGCTTTTGGAACACGACGAGCAGGACGGCAAGCGGGAGGACCGCGATGACCGTCCCGGCCAACGCGACGTCGGTGTGGCTGACCTGGGTCCCCTGGAGGAGCTTCAAGCCGATCTGGACGGTCCGGACGTTGTTGCCGCTGCCGGTGACCACGAGGGGCCAGAGGTACTGGTTCCACGCTCCGAGAAACGAGAAGACGCCGAGGGCGGCGAGGGCGGGCCGGGCCAGGGGGACCGCGACGCGCGCCAGGAAGGCGAGGTGGCCGTAGCCGTCGAGCGTCGCGGCCTCGCGCAGGTCCCTGGGGATCTGGAGGAAGGCCTGGCGGAGGAGGAACGTCCCGAACCCGGTCGCCAGGAAGGGCACTGCGAGCCCTTCGAACGTGTTGTACCAGCCGAAGCTCGAGATGGTCTGCGTGTTGGTCACGAGCGTCACCTCGAAGGGGATCATGAGCGTCGCGAGGAAGACGACGAAGAGGGCGCGGCGCAGCGGGAACCGCACGAAGGCAAAGGCGTACCCCGCCAGCACCGACGTCACGAGCTGCCCGCACACGATGAGACCCGTCTGGATCGCGGAGTTCCGCAGGTAGACGCCGAGATGGCCCTGACTCCAGGCGACCGTGTAGTCGTGCCACTGCGGGTCGAGGGGGAAGAGCGGCGGCGGGCGCTGCGCGAGCGCCGAGGGCGGCAGGAGCGAGTTGACGACCGTGAGGTAGAGCGGCGCGAGCACGACGAGCGCGCCGAGGGTGAGGAGCGCGTAACGCGCGGCCCTGCGCAGGGTCCTGCGCCGGCGCGCCGGCCGGCGACGGCGGGCTGCGTCCGTCACCTCAGCGCTCCCCGCGCCCCGGGCCCCGCGCCCGAGCTCGCCGCGGGCCCGCGTTGCACGCAAGGGACGGGGTCAGTGCGCATAGTGGACCCGACGCTCGAGGAAGCGGAGCTGCAGCAGGGTGACGCCGAGGGTGAGGAGGAAGAGGACGAGGGACAGCACGGCGGCCTGGCCGGGTGTCTTCGCCACCTCGATCGTGTTCAAGATGTCGTAGACGAGGAGGTTGACGTGCTCAAAGGCCGCGTTCGAGTAGCCGATGAGGATGTCGACCTGGCCGAAGGTCTGGAAGGCGTAGATCGTGGCGACGACGAGGCCGAAGAAGATCGTGGGGGAGAGGAGCGGGACGGTCACCCGCCAGAACACGGTCCGCTCCGAGGCGCCGTCGACGCGAGCCGCCTCGAGCACCTCCTCGGGGACCGCCGAGAGCCCTGCGGACATGACGATGAAGGAGAGCCCGAGGAACTGCCACACCGCCATCACCGCGATGGCCGGGAGCGCCCACGTCGTGTTCTGGAGGATCGGCGGGGTGGGGTTGAGCCCGAGCCACGGCAAGAGCCCCACCACGGGGTCCATGAGCGTGCCGAACACGAGCGCCGACACGGCGACCGAGGAGATCACCGTGGAGGAGAAGACCACCCGGTAGACGGCCATCCCCCGGAGGCGCCGGTGGGCGGCGACCGCGAGGAGCAGGCCGCCGAGAAGGCCCGCGGGCACGACCATCACGACGAAGAGCAGCGTCGAGACGAGGCTCTGGAGGAAGCTCGACGAGGTCAGCACCCCGGAGACCTGGTGGAAGCCGACGTAGTGGCTCGGAAGTCCCGGGTACGGCGGAGTCTGGTAGAGCGCCAGGCGGAAATTCTCGAAGAACGGGTAGAAGACGAAGACCGCGAAGACAGCCAGCGCCGGGAGCACCAGGAGGTAGCCGAGCGCGGCCTCGCGCACGGTGCGCCGCCGG
>JAJYYT010000268.1 GCA_021800645.1 Actinomycetes bacterium | reverse complement strand
ACTGCTCGAGCGCGTGTGGGGTTACGACTTCTTCGGGGACGACCGACTCGTCGACTACCACATCAGCGGGCTGCGTACGAAGATCGAGCGCGACCCGTCGAACCCTCAGCTCATCCTCACCGTCCGAGGGCTCGGGTACAAGCTCGTGCCGGACACGTGAGCACGCCGTTGGCCCAGCGCGTGACCGGCGGCGGCGCCTCTTTCGCCGTACCCGCACCGGCTGGGGCGGCCGCGCAGCGAGCTGCCCGTCCCCGGCGCCGCTTCGGGCTGCAGATGCGGACCATCGCCGCGTTCGGGGTCGGCGCCGCCCTCGTGTCCGCGACCCTGGCCGTGACCACGTTCCTCTTCGTGCGCCACGACCTGCTCTCGCAGCGCGTCAGCAACGTCCTCAGACAGGCGTACGTCGACGCACGCCTGGTCAAGACCCAGCTCGGCGCTCGGACCGCCAACGTCGGCGACGCGCTCTCGGCCGTCGCGACCACCAAGGGCGGCCACGCGTTCATCTACCGGCATGGCCTGTGGTTCTCCAACTCGGCGTCGGTCAACGGGACGGCGGTCCCGCCGGCGCTCGCGCGCGTGGTCCTGAAGGGCGAGCCGGCGGAGCAGCTCGTGTCGATCGGCGGAGAGCCCACCGTGGTGGTCGGCCTCCCGCTCCCGTCGATCGGCATCTCCTATTTCGAGGAGCACCCGCTGACAGAGCTGCAGGGCACGCTTGCGGTGCTCGCCACCGTCCTCACGACCGTGGCGATCGCCACCACGGTGGGTGGCGGGCTCGCCGGCTGGTGGGCGAGCCGGCGCCTCGTCCGTCCGCTCACGGACATCACCCGGGTCGCGACCGAGATCGCCGGGGGGACCCTCGACCGCCGCCTGCCCGACGATCCCGACCTGCGTCCCCTCGTCACGTCCTTCAACGGCATGGTGAGCGCCCTGCAGGAGCGGATCGAGCGAGATGCGCGCTTCGCTTCCGACGTCACCCACGAGCTGCGCTCCCCGCTCACCACCATCGGCGCCTCCGTCGAGCTGCTCGAGTCGTACCGCGGCGCCCTCCCCCGGGGAGGCACCACGGCGCTCGAGACGCTGCGCTTCGAGGTCGACCGGTTCTCCGACATGGTCCAGGACCTCCTCGAGATCGCTCGGATCGAAGCCGGTGCGGCGACATTGCACTTCACCGAATTCCCGATCGACCGGCTCGTGCAGCACACGGTGGAACGGCACGATCCCAGCATTGCCGTCGAAGTGTCACCGGGCGCTCTCGGCGCGCTAGTCCGCGGCGACAAGCGCCGGCTCGAGCGCGTGCTCGAGAACCTGCTGGACAACGCGGACACCCATGCGGGCGGCGCCGTGCGCGTCGCAGTCGAAGCTGTCACCGACCACGTGCGCATCGCCGTCGATGACAGCGGACCGGGGATTCCCGCCGACGAGCGCGAGAAGGTGTTCGAGCGGTTCTTCCGCGGCGCGGCGTCGGGCCGCCGGGGGGGGACCGGTGGCACCGGTCTCGGTCTCGCGCTCGTGACCGAGCACGTGCATGCGCACGGGGGTGCCGTCCGCATCGAGGACCGGTCGGGGGGCGGCACCCGGGTCACCGTCGAGCTTCCCAGGACGCCGGCATGACCGGTCTGCAGCACCTCTGCCGTAACCGCCGCCGGCGGCCGAACGGGGCCGCCGCGGTCCTCACCGCGCTCGTGGCACTGGCGACCGGCGCGTGCGGAATCGGCGCGGATGCCGCGCCCCACGTCATCGCGAAGAAGGACGTCCCGTACGGGCTGCTCGCCCAGTCCCCGACGACCACCGTGCCGGCGCTCCTCAGCCAGTACGTCACGATCTACCTCGATGGCCCCCTGCGGCTCGTCGCGGTCAGCCGTTCCGTGCCGGCGCCGGTCTCCTTGCGCAGCGCGCTCACCGCGCTGGGTCAGGGACCCACCAGCCAGGAGGCGGCCGCCGGGCTCGAGAGCCCCGTCTCGACCGCCGCGCCGCTCACCGTGTCGAGGCGGTCGGAGACCGGACCGATCGTAACCGTCAGCGTCTCGGGATCGTTCACAAGCCTCGCGGGCCAGGACCAGGCGATCGCGATGGCGCAGCTGGTCTACACGGCCACCGCGTTCCCCGGCGTGACCGGCGTCGACGTCCGCATCAACGGCCGCCCCGCCAAGGTCCCCACCGCCAAGGGCACCCTGGTGAGCGGCCCGATCGACCGGGCCGACTACCCCGATCTCGCTCCGCTCTGACGCGACGCAGCCCCGACGAGTCGCAACGTGATCGCAATCTCTCCCGGCAAGAGCCCACACACCTTCGGAGCATGCTCGGGAGATGGTCGCCACCTGCGAGGCCGAGATCGTGCTCGAGTCGTGCAATGCGACCTGGGTGTTCGACACGCTGCGCATGCGCTTCCGCAAGATCCTGAAGGTGACCGGCACGGCGGAGCGCCGTGCACCCACCGCGTGGCGGGCGTACCACGGGCTCCTCGTGGACGGACGCTGCCGCCTCGTGCTCGCCGACGCGCCGGCGCGTCGCCGGCAGCTCAGCGACCCCAGTAGCCGGGGGACGCCTTGGTCTCGCGAAGCGCCTCGGCGGTCTCGAACCCTGGCGCCATCGACGCGGCGGTGCCGGCGAGCACCTCGTGGTGCTCGATGCCGAGCAGCCGGATCCAGCTCTGCTGTCCCATGGTGAGGGCGATGAAGCATCCCAGCTCCACGAGCTCGGGCTCGCTGAAGTGGCGGTGGAGACGGTCCCAGAACGCATCGTCGGGGTCGAGGTGCCACGTGATCGCCTCGGCATACGAGAGCGCCGCCTTCTGGCGATCGTCGTAGATGGTCGCCGTCTCGAAATCGAGCAGCTGGTCGTACTGCTTTTCGACCAGACCCTGCGCGGCGGCCTTCGTCGACCGTTGGTTGCCGCAGTACTCGCATTTCACGCTACGCGACACGTACACGCGGCACAGGTCCTTGATCGCGTGGTCGCAGACACCCTCTCGGAAGAGCATGCGCCAGCTGTCGGCGAACGCCCAAAACGCGGCGGGTACGTGGGCGCGCACCGCAGAGCTCTCCGGTCGCGGCGTCCCCTCGCGCGCGCAGCGGTCCATCTCGGCCCGCATCGCGTCGTCCATCGCGTCGATCGCCACGTAGCTGATCCGTTGGGTCACCTCGGGCCCTCCCTTCCTCTCCTGACTGCTCACCGCTCCGGGGTCCCCTGCTCTTCGGATCGGGCAGGGTCGGACGCTCCGCCGACCGGGACGACGTCGACCAGAACGCCCCTCGCGACGTCGATCACCGCGACCGTCTCTGCGCGCTCGCAGGCGACGAACGCGCACCGACCCTCGGGGTCGAAGGCGACATGGCCGGGCGCCCCCTCCACGTCCACCGACGCGACCACGCGCGGCGCGGAGATGTCCACGAGGGAGACGCTCGCTGCGCCCGTGTGGGAGACGACGAGCGTGCGCGCATCGGGGCACAGCCCGAGCCCGTGAGGATACCTGCCGACCGGGACGACGCCCCTGCACTCGTACGTGGTGGCATCCCAGACCACGATGTCGTCGGAGACGAAGTCCGCGACGAGGACGGTCCGGCCGTCGGGGGTGGCGACAGGGAGGTGCGGCCCCCGACCGGTCCGCAGCGTCCGGATCACCTCGTGGTCGTCGGTCCAGATGACCGAGACGTCGTCCGAGGCGGTGTTCGCGACGTAGGCAAGGGCTCCGTCAGGAGCGAATGCCACGTGGCAGGGCCCGGTGCCGACCTCCACCCGGCCTTCTGCTCGGAGAGCCCGCGCGTCGATCACGGTGACCGTCCCGTCCCCCTGGTTCGGCTGGTACGCCCACCGCCCATCCGGTGACAGTGCGATGTCGTGCGG
>JAJYYT010000267.1 GCA_021800645.1 Actinomycetes bacterium | reverse complement strand
GTCGCCGCGGCCAACCTGGCCGACCGCTACCTGGCCGACCGGTTCCTCCCCGACAAGGCGATCGACCTCATCGACGAGGCCGGGAGCCGGCTGCGCATCCGGCGCATGGCCACCCCTCCGGGGTACAAGAGGCTGGAGGAGGAGATCAGCCGGCTGCGCCAGGACAAGGAGGCCGCGCTCGGCAAGGGCGCGTTCGAGCAGGCGAAGCGGCTCCAGGAGCAGGAGGCCGAGCGGCTGTCGCGCAAGGAGGCGATGGAGGCCGAGTGGCGCGCCGAGGGCGTGGACCTCTTCGACGTCGTCGACGAGGACGTGATCGCCGAGGTGCTGGCGAACTGGACGGGGATCCCCGTCTACCGCCTCACCGAGGAGGAGACCGCCAAGCTGCTCCGCATGGAGGACGAGCTGCACAAGCGGGTGATCGGCCAGGAAGAGGCGCTCAAGGCCCTCGCCCGTGCGATCCGCAGGACGCGTGCGGGCCTGAAGGACCCGAAGCGCCCGAGCGGCTCGTTCATCTTCCTCGGCCCGACCGGCGTGGGGAAGACGGAGCTCGCGAAGACGCTCGCCGAGTTCCTCTTCGACGACGAGGACGCCCTGATCCAGCTCGACATGAGCGAGTACATGGAGAAGCACACCGTGTCGCGCCTCGTCGGGTCGCCTCCGGGCTACGTGGGCTACGAGGAGGGCGGCCAGCTCACCGAGGCCGTCCGGCGCAAGCCGTTCTCGGTGGTCCTCTTCGACGAGGTGGAGAAGGCGCATCCCGACGTGTTCAACGCGCTGCTCCAGATCCTCGAGGACGGTCGCCTGACCGACGCCCAGGGGCGGTCGGTCGACTTCAAGAACACCGTGCTCATCATGACGTCCAACCTCGGGACCGCCGACCTGCGCAAGGCTTCGGTCGGCTTCCAGAAGACGTCCGAGGCGGTCACGTACGAGAAGATGAAGGCGAAGGTGCACGACGCGCTGAAGGCGCACTTCCGGCCGGAGTTCCTGAACCGCATCGACGAGATCATCGTCTTCCACGAGCTCAGCAGGGAAGAGGTCATGGAGATCGTCGACCTCATGGTGAACCGCACCAGGGAGCAGCTGTCGGGCCAGGGGCTCGGCCTCGAGCTCAGCGCGGCCGCCCGCGCCTTTCTCGCCGAGAAGGGCTACGACCCACAGCTCGGCGCCCGGCCGCTGCGGCGGGCGATCCAGCAGCTGGTGGAGGACCCGCTCTCCGAGCGGATCTTGTGGAAGGACTTCCGTGTCGGCGAGACCATCATCGTGGACCTCGACCCCGAGCCAGGTGACGGACAGGACGGACCGCACCTCGTGTTCCGCGCCACCGAGGGCGTCGAGCCCCCCCCGATGGAGCTGGCGGGAAGCGGCCCCTCCGACTGAGCCCGCCCGGTCGCACGGGGCCCCTCGTGCGACCGGGAAGAGGCGCCCGCCGGTACGATGCGCAGGTGGTCGACCGTAGTGACGCGTTGCTCCACGCGCTGACGCTGGTCGCGCCCGGGACGCCGCTGCGCCAGGGCCTCGACCGGGTCCTGCAGGGAAAGCGCGGTGCGCTCGTCGTGATCGGGGACGACCCCGCGGTGCTCGCCATCTGCACGGGCGGCTTCTGCCTCGACGCGGAGTTCACGCCCCACCGGCTCTCCGAGCTCGCCAAGATGGACGGCGCGATCGTCCTCACGAGCGACCTGTCGCGCATCGCGCGGGCGAACGTCCACCTGGTGCCCCGTGCGTCGATCCCGACGAGCGAGACCGGCACGCGCCACAGGACGGCGGAGCGGGTCGCGCGCTCGTTGGACGTGCCGGTGGTGGCCGTGTCCGAGGCGATGGCGACGATCACCGTCTACCGGGGCGCGGCGCGCTACACGCTGCAGCAGCCCGGCCGCCTGGTCGACCGGGCCAGTCAGGCGATCGCGGCGGTGCAGCGCTTCAAGTCGCGCTACGACCTCGCGCTCGCGCTGCTCTCGACGCTCGAGGTCGAGGACACCGTCTCGGTCAACGACGTGGTCGCGGTGCTCCAGCCCGGCGAGATGGTGGTGCGGTTCACCGAGGAGATCGAGGGGTACCTGGTCGAGCTCGGCGACGACGGCCGGCTGATCCGCCTGCAGCTCGAGGAGCTCGGGGCGGGTGTCGAAGAGACGCTCCGGCTCGTCGCGCTCGACTACGCGGTGGTCCCCGAGGACGTCGAGCACGCGCCCGGGGACGGCAGCGCGCCGCGTGCGCGCGAGCGCGGCGAGCGCACGAGGGCGCTCGAAGCGCTCGCGGACGTGGCGCTGGCGGCGCTCCACGGCCTGAGCCACGAAGAGCTCCTCGGGAGGACGGCGATCGCGGCGGCACTCGGTTTCGACCCGGTGCCCGGCGTGCTGGACCAGCCGGTCGAGGCCCGCGGGTACCGCCTGCTCCACGGTCTCCCCCGGGTCTCCGACGCGATCATCGAACGGATCGTCGAACGGTTCGTGACGCTCCCGCGGCTCATGCAGGCCTCGCGGGCCGAGCTGGAGAAGGTGGGCGGCGTCGGGGAGGCGAAGGCCCGTCTGGTGAAGGACGGGCTCTCCAAGCTGGTCGAGGCGAGCGTCCTCGGGCGCTACGAGTGACCGCCGTCAGGGTCGTCCTCGAGGGCCCCTCGAGGACGGGGGAGCCCGGTCGGGCGCGGCGGCGCACGAGGTCACGACGCCTGCACGGGATCCGGTACAATGTGGGGCCGCCAGTCCCGTTCGGGCCGCGTAGAGCTGTCCCGCTTCGGGACGATGCCGCGGCCCCGCCGCCGAGTAGTCCAAGGAGTCCGGTGTTCCAGGTCGGTGACAAGGTCGTCTACCCCCACCACGGCGCGGCAGTCGTCGAGAAGCTGGAGACCAAGGTGGCCTTCGGCCAGAAACGCGAGTACCTGGTGCTGCGCCTCGCGTACGGCGACCTCACGTTGATGGTCCCCGCTGACAACACGGAGGGGGTCGGCCTGCGCGAGGTCATCAACGACGAGGAGGTCGAGGAGGTCTTCGCCGTCCTTCGCAAGAAGGAGGCACGGATGCCGACCAACTGGTCCCGCCGGTACAAGAACCACTCGGAGAAGCTGCGCTCGGGCGACATCTACCAGGTCGCCGAGGTCGTCCGGAACCTGTCCATCCGCGACAAGGACAAGGGGCTGTCCGCCGGGGAGAAGCGCATGCTGAGCCGCGCGCGCCAGATCCTGGTGTCCGAGCTCACCTTTGCGCTCGGCGTCGACGAGGAGACGGCCGAGCAGCGATTGAACGAGGCCCTGCCGTAAGCGCCGCGGAGGGCCCCGGGGCCGGAGCCGTGTGGGCGGTCGTCGTCGCAGCCGGGACCGGCTCGCGCTTCGGGCGGCCGAAGCAGTTCGAACGCCTGGGTGACCGGCCGGTGATCGAGTGGTCCCTCGCCGCGGCGCGTGAGGCAACCGACGGCGTCGTGCTCGTCGTGCCGGCACCGGACGTCGCGCGCGCGCGGTCGCTGGGGGCCGATGCGGTCGTCGCCGGCGGCGAGACGCGCTCGGCGTCAGTGCGCGCCGGGCTGCGGCGCGTCCCGCGCAGCGCAGAGGTCGTGGTGGTCCACGACGCGGCACGGCCGCTCGCCTCGCCTGCGCTGTTCTCGGCGGTGGTGGCTCCGCTCGTCGACGCCGACGTCGACGGCGTCGTCTGCGGCCTCGCGGTCGCCGACACGCTCAAGCGTGTCGGCCCCGACGGCTCGACGGTCGAGGGGACCGTGGAGCGCAGCGCGCTGGTCGCGGTGCAGACGCCACAGGCGTTCCGCGCAAGGGTGCTCCGGCGCGCGCACTCGTCGCGAGCCGACGCGACCGACGACGCTGCGCTCGTCGAGGCGATGGGCGGCGTCGTGCGC
>JAJYYT010000006.1 GCA_021800645.1 Actinomycetes bacterium | reverse complement strand
CCGCCAAGATCGGTACACAGCAGTTCAACGCGACATCGGACCATGCGTGGCTGTGGTATGTGAAGGGGACGGGGGGCTCGGGGACGGTCACTGTCACGCTGCACAACACGATTCACGACGCCTACCTCGAGGTCGTCCGACTCGTCGGAAACGGAACACCTCCCTACGTCACAGCGTCGAAGGGCTTCCATGTCGCGACGACGACAGGCACGACCGCCCTGGCGACACTCGCGCGTGCCCCTTCGAGCGCCACAGACCCCGAGGTCATCTTCCTGAGCGCCGAGGGTTCCCTTGGAACAACTCCGCCGTCGCTACCGGGCTTCCGTACCACCGCCAACGGCTTCGGGCACAGCACAAACGGCTCGTATACCGTCTACACGGGACTCGCGACGCGGTCCGAGTCGATCTCCATTCCACCGAACTGGTGGGGCACCATGGCCCTCGAGATCCATGGATAGCGAGCTTCAATCCGCGTTGCGCAGGCAGCACACGTCTGCGCGAGCGCGCATCTCGGCTGCACGATCGCTCATCGGTCGGCGTACGAGTGCTGCACGCCGGGACGACTCTGGCGTCACCCTGGTTCTTGCACTCGTGTTCATCGTGGTCGGCGCGCTCGCACTGACCGCGTTGGTCAGCTTCGCAGGAGGCGCGCTGTTGAACACGGTCAACCTCGGGGCTCAGAGGTCCGTCCAGTACGCAGCCGACGGAGCGACGGACATTGCGATTCAGTCCGTACGCTACCGCCCCAGCTACTTTCCTACGCCGAGCAACTGCCTCACTCCGAGATCGTCCACGACGCAGTCCATCTCCATTGACACACGCACAATGGCTGTCGACTGCAGCGGGAAGACAACGTCGAACTCCGCGCCAGTGCAGATCAGAGGTTCAATTCTCTCGACAGAGCTGACGATCCAGTTCGAAACATCGTTGAGCACGGTGACACCCCCCAACTTTTTCGTTGGATGGGAAGTCACCGACCCGTCGCAGCCGACACATTTCGTGCGAACAACTGTTATCGAGAGCGAGGACAACGCAACGAGCACCGTGACGTTGTCCACGCCTGCGAACAGCTCCGGTAGCGGCTTGTCGCTGGAGCTGTTGCCACCGCGCGAGCGCGTTGTGACCTTCTACACCTGTTTGGCTGCCAAGGCACCGTGCACCAGCGCGAACGCGATCGTGATGGCGGTCGTCGATTTCAATGACTCGTCGCCCCTCGGGCACGCGTGCACAGCATCGAGCTCGCAGACGTGCGGGACCTCCATGTCGATCAGCCAGTGGCTCGTCACCCTGGCAAATCGCTGACGAGGTGCGTGGGGTAGCACACGGGGACGGTTCGTGAGATGTCCATGATCGGTCATCGAGGTGCGCAGCTCCCGTACAAGGTCGTCGCCGGCGTCGTCCCGTGTGCTGGGGGTTGGCTGGCGGCGACCGCGAAGCTCCAGGGTGTGACGATCGCTCCTGAGAGTCCTCAGGTGTTCAGAGAGTTCATCGACGTGCTCGACTACAAGCCTGCGTACCAGGTGATCGCGCTGTTCGCACCGATCGGCTTGCTCGAAGAGCCGGTCCCAAAGGGTCGGAGCTGCGACCGGGCCGCGCGGGTGCTGCTCGGACGACCGAGATCCGGCGCGATTGCCTCGGCGCCAGTGAGGCCCGTCCTGTCGTGCGCGAGCTACGGGGATGCGGTCGCAGCCAACGGCGGGCACCTGAGCCCGGTGAGATGGCGGCAGATGCCAAGGATCGCCGAAGTGGACAAGGCGATCGCCCCCTACTGGCAGCGGACCGTCTTCGAGGTCCACCCGGAGCTCAGCTTCTTCCAGCTGAACGAGGACCAGCCTGTGCGTTATCCCAAGCACACCGGGGTCGGGATCGAGGAGCGGCGTGCCTTGCTCTCGGCCCGCCTCCCCGGGGTGGAGCGGATCATCGACGCGTCGCTACCTAGGATCACCCGGCCCCAGCTCATCGATGCTGCGGCGTGCCTGTGGACTGCACGCCGGATCGTGTCGCGTGCCATTTCGAGATTGCCCGAGGATCCCGAATGGGACTCGGTGGGCCTCCGCATGGAGCTCGTGCGCTGACCGACTCGCGCCGCCGAGGGGTTGCGAGGGGGGCGCTAATCGTCGGCCTGCTCAGGCTCCCTTGCAGGCTGTGGGTGTGCGTGTGGGCCGCGTCCCGCCGTGCGCGGTCGCGACCTTGAACGTGCCCGTCGTGTTGCGGTATGTGACGAGCGCCCAGCCGTACCTGGAAAGTGTGGTCGTCACCGTTCGCGGGACTTGCCTCAGCCACGGTCCTGCTGTTGTCGTCGCAGCGGTCAGATCCTCGAGGGTTGCGGGATAGCTCCCTGTCATCGCCTGCGCCTTGTACGCCTCGAGCGCGGTCTGGACCGACTTCACTGTTGACCGGCACGAGGCGACCGCGGCACTGGCCAGGCGTGCGCTCGGACGGTGGCGACCCGTGGACGTCGTGCCAAGTGCGAAGGCCGCACTCGCTGCGAGGATCGCCAGGATCGCGATCGCGACGAGCAACTCGATCACGGAGAAACCCCACTCGTCGCGGGTCCTCATCAGATTCACCGGTGGCGCTCTGAACGCGGTGAGGGTGCGCTGGACGGGGGCTTCAGCGCCGTCCATTGGAAGTCGCCGGAGTCGGTGGTCCTTGCTGTGGCGAACGCCAGTGGCCCTGGGCTCTGGCAGGTGTCCCGGTAACCACGAGTGGCTCCACGCCAGGAGCGCCGAGAGCGAGGACAAGGGAGGGCTCCACGACCCTCGACGGCCGTCGCCAGGCCACCGCCAGCATCAGCCCGAATGCGGCCGCCATCTCGAGCCAATACCACCAGATCCCGGGTCGGTAGTAGGTGAGCACGGTCAGCGCGGACGCCGAGGCGATGACCACTCCCCATCGAGACCAGGAGCGCGAAGTAACGACAACCAGGACCAGCGCGATCGCCGGCGCCACGTAGTACGGGGTCATGACAGCCTCCGTGAGGCAACGAAGGGCGAGGGCGGCTGCGGCGAGCCAGACGATCGTGAGCCGGTCCTCGCGGTGACGAGCGGCTACGAAGCCGAGTGCGGCTGCCCCAGCCAGGCCCACCAAGCGTCCGGGACCGCCGGCCACCTCGCCGTTGCCAATGTGTGGGGCGACCAGGACCCAGGGAGTCGGGTGGTCGATCTTCGGGAAGGTGGGTTGGTCGAGGAGCACGTGGAGGGTCGCATGGGCGTTCGGGATCAAGAGGGCGAGAAGGATCGCTCCTGGGAGCACCGCTGCTCGGCCAAGCAGGCTGCCCCCCCTCCGGATGCCGAGCAGCCCGATGAAGACCGGGAGCAAGAGGACGACGTAGAGCTGCATCGCGAGGGCACCGCCAAGCAGCCATGCCGCCGACACCGTGCGGCCCTCGATCGCGCGGCTGAGTGCCAGTGCCGCCAGTCCGAGGGCCAACACGTCCTCGGGATGGCCCCATACGACGATGGCGGGCCAGACTGCGGCCGCCTCGGCGAGCAAGATGATGCGGCGGCGGAGCAACGAGGCGCCGAGCGTCCGTGCGAGCGCGTCGAGCCCGGCGAGCGCGACGGCCGACGTGGCCATCGTGACAGGTCCGATGAGCAGCCACTGCGAAGGTCGCGGCACGGCGAACGCGGGCGGGATCGAGGTGGTCAGGTTCAAGAGCTCGGACAGCTTCACGAACGGCGTGAGCAGGATCGCAAAGCCGGGAAGCGTCACGATCCCGCTGTGCAACGAATAGAGGTACGAGAATCCTCCCGACTCGATCCACCGAGAGGCGCGGATCGTGCCGAAAATGTCCGAGGGGTACGTCCAGAAGTCCGGGCCGTGGCCGACGACCGGGAGCCACCAGAGACTGTAAGCCATGCCGGTGACGACCACCGCACCAGTGAGCCAGACGATCCACCAGACGTTGGTCGGAAGAGCCGGGTCGCTCGTTGCCTGCGCAGCGTCACCGATGGGAGAAGGAAGTTCCGTCATTGTTCAGAGGATCGGTGCAGTAAGCGGGCCGAGGCCCTCGCCCCGGCCCGCTTACTGCCACGCCATTGGACTTGAACGCTCCCGCTACGCGCTCCCGCAAATTGTCGTTGTTGTCGTCGCCCCGGTCGCGTCTCCGTGCGTGTACACCTTGATGGCACCCGTAGTGCTGACTGTGTTCGAGAACCAGTAATTCTTGTTTGCAGTCGCACTCGTCGGAGGCGTGCTCTTGAGCCACGGACCGACGGTTGTCCCTGTCCGGCCTGTGGTCGTGCCGGCAAGCACCGTCAGCGCCCCCGGGAATGTACCGGTTTGGGCCTTGTAGGCCTCGACCGCGGTCTGGATCTCCTTCACTGTGGACTTGCACGAGGCTGCGGCCGCGTTGTGCGTCGTCGTGCCGACGGCGAAGATCACGATCGTGGCGAGGATCGCCAGGATGATGATCACGATGAGCAGCTCGATGAGGGTGAAGCCCTCGTCGTCCCTCCTCGCCTTCAGTCTCTCCAAGGTTTCTTGCACTGCTCTTCTCCTTCGTGATGTCTTCGAGCCGCTTCGGGCTCCTGTCTGTGGTTGTGCGGTCCCGCCAGGAGGAAGGGACCGGTTCGCGATTGATTCCCCTCCGTCGTCTATGCCGACACCTCCTTGCCTCGACCTGCCGCAAGTGTGAACCACGAATATCTACGGACGATCACGTGATGTGCACCTGTCGATAAATTCCGTACATCGCGGCGATCAGCGCGATCGCGACGAAGCCGACCACGACCCCCACGAAGAGGATCACCGCGGGCTCGAAGAGGGCCGTGAACCGATTGAGCTTGTAGTCGAGCTCGCGGTCGAAGTAGGTCGCAGCGGTCTCGAGCTGGTCGTCCATCGTGCCGGTCCGCTCCCCGATCAAGAACATATGGCGGGCGGTCGCCGGGAAGAGACCCGAGGCGATGAGCGGGCCTGCGAGCCCTTCGCCGCGCATCAGGGCCAGCCTGACTCGTCCCAAGCCGTCGCGGAACACGCGGTTGGTCGTGGTGTCGGTCGTGACTGCGAGCGCGTCGGGGAGCGGGACGCCCGCGGCCACCATCGAGTAGAGGATCCGGCAGAAGCGCTCGATGACCGCGGTGAGGATGAGGTCGCCTGCGACCGGCAGCTTCAAGAGGAGCTTGTCACGAATTTGCCGCCCTCGCTCGGTGAACATGGCGAGGAGCACGAGGAGCACGACCAGTGCAAGGAACCCGATGATGGGCAGGTAGTCGTTGGTGAAGAAGTTCGCCGCCCCCATGAGCATCCGGGTCACGAGCGGCAGCTTCGCTGTCAGTGAGGCGAAGAAGGTCTTGAAGTGGGGGAGCGCGATGCCGACGATGACCGCGATCGCGAGGATCGCGAAGCACATCACAATCGTCGGGTACATGAGGGCGGAGACCACCTTGCGGCGGGCCTCGATGTCGCGCTCGATGTAGTCCGCGAGCTGGTCGAGCACCGTGTCGAGGTTCCCGGTCAGCTCCGCCGACCGCAGGATGCCCAGGTAGTAGGGCGGGAAGACGTCGGGATGCGCGGAGGCGGCGCCCGCGAAGGTGTCTCCCCCCCGGAGCGCGTCGGCCATCTCGGCGAGCACGATGGCGAACCGCCTGTTGCCGAGCTCCTCGGTCATCACGTCGAGCGCCTCGAGCACGGGGATGCCCGAGCGCGTGAAGACCGCCATCTGGCGGGAGAAGTGCATGAGGTCGCGGCGCTTGACCGTCTTCTTGGTGATCTCGAGCGCGAGGACGTTGCGCTTCTCCTTCACCTCGACCGGCGCGAGGTCCCGCGCGACGAGGGCGCGCCGGGCGGCGCCGAGCGTCAGGGCCTCCTCCACCCCCGAGACCGTGGCGCCGTCGGCGCCTATCGCCGAGTAGCTGAATTTGGGCATCGCCGCTCCTTCCCCTAGAGCGCGTAGATCGTGCGCAGGACCTCGGCCACCGTGGTGATGTCCTGCTCGACGAGGTGGACCGACTCCTGGCGCAGGGTGCGCATCCCCTGGGAGACCGCCATGCGCTGGAGCTCCTCCTGGGTGGCCCACCCGACGATCAGGCGCTTCAGCTCCGGGGTGATCCGCATGACCTCGAACACGCCGATGCGGTCCCGGTAGCCGGTGCCCCCGCAGAAGTTGCACCCCTCGCCACGCCAGAAGGTCGACTTGGGCTCGCCGCCGCTGTCCTCGTAGAAGGCGAGCTCGTCCGCGCTCGGGCGGTAGGGCACCTTGCAGCTGGGGCAGGTGCGGCGGACCAGGCGCTGGGCGACGATCGCGATGACCGACGACGCGATCAGGAAGGATTCGATCCCCATGTCCAAGAAGCGGTGGAGCGCCGCAGCGCAGTCGGTCGCGTGGATCGAGGAGAGGACGAAGTGGCCGGTGAGCGCCGACTGGACCGCCACGCGCGCGGTGTCGACGTCGCGGATCTCACCGACCAGGATCGCGTCGGGGTCCTGGCGGAGGATCGAGCGCAGCCCGGTCGCGAAGGTGATCCCGGCCTGCTCGTGGGTCTGGATCTGGTTGATGGTGGGGAAGACGTACTCGACCGGGTCCTCGATCGTCATGATGTTGCGGTGCGGCTCGTCGATCTCGGCGAGGGCCGCGTAGAGCGAGGTGGTCTTGCCGCTCCCGGTCGGGCCCGCGCTCAGCACCATGCCGAAGGGGTAGCGGATGAGCTGGGAGACCTGCTCCTGGGTGTCGGGCGGCATGCCGAGGTCGCTCAGGCGGATGAGCGAGCGCCCCTTGTCGAGGATCCGCAGCACGCAGCACTCGCCCCAGATCGTGGCGACGGTCGAGACCCGGATGTCGATCTCCCGGCCGTCGACCTCCATCGTGAGCTGCCCGTCTTGTGGACGGCGGCGCTCGACGATGTTCATCGAGGCCATGATCTTGAAGCGGCTGGTGAGCGCCGGGGCCATGGCGATCGGCAGCGTGATCGCGTCGTGCAGCGCCCCGTCGATGCGGAACCGGACCCGGAGATGCTCGCCCTGGGGCTCGATGTGCACGTCGGACGCGCGGTCGCGCAGCGCCTGGGTGACGATGAGCTGGGCCACCTGGACGACCGGCGCGTCGTCGGCGACCGCGACCGTCGTGGTGAGCTCCTGGGGGCGGCGCGGGGCCTCGGTCGCCTCGAATGCCTGGATGTGGCGCTGGATGTGCCCGAGCGCGCGGTACGAGGTGTCGATGGCCCGCCGGACGTCCGAGCGCGGCGCCACGGCGATGCGCACCGGCCGGGGGACCGCGCTCTCGACGGCGGCGGTCACCTCGGGCGTCGGATCGGCCACCGCGACGAGCACCCCGTCCTCGTCGGCCGAGACAGGGACCGCCAGATGGCTCCTTGCGATGCTCTCGGGGAGGAGGTCCGCCGCGTCGGCGCTGGGGGTGGCGTGCGACAGATCGACCATCGGGAAGCCCAGGTGCTCGGAGAGCGCCAGCGCGAGGTCGGCGTCGCTCAGCGCGCCCTGCTCGACGAGGATCGTGCCCAGGCGCCGGCCCGAGGAGGTCTGCTGGACGAGCGCGTCGGCGAGCTGGGTGTGGGTGATCATGCCTGCGCCGACGAGGAGCTGCCCCAGGGGCGCGCGGGCTCCCTCCGAGAAGCCACTGTCCCCGGCCGCGTGGGCAGCGTGCTGCGCGGTCACCGACACCGCCCGTCCCCGATCGCTCCCAAGGCTCCCGCCCCCTCCTCGCTTCCGCAGCGCCGCGGCACCAGCCGTCCCGCCGGGCACCATCGTCGCGAAGTGCGCTCACCGCGTTCTCCAAAAAAGGTCAACAGTTGATCAACCGTGCGGCGTTTCGAGGACGTGCGCTGCCCGATCGGGATGCCGATGCACGCGCAATGCGATGATCCGGGCCCTCGAGGTCTCCAAACGGTTGCAGCAGCGTTTCGCCTTCGGTGCAGCGATGCGGGTAGCGCCTTGGTGTGCGCGGCGGCGTGACGGGTGCGGACGACTGCCGCCATTCGTTGCGTCGCAAGACGCCGGATGGCGCAGCGTCCGGCGGCCGGCAGGCCCGGTGAGGGGTGCAGGTGCCGGTGCAGGCTGCCGCGCCGGGTCTTTGCACCACCGACGCAGACCCCCCGTCTCGGTCCTTCTTGCTCGCGATGCACCACGCGCCGATAATCTCCGCAACGGCGGATGAGCACGGTGCTCGCGCACGGAGGGGGGCAGGCCATGACAGGCGCTGCTGCAGCGGGCGAGCTTCGGTTCGACCCACCGGGGCCCGGGCCCTGGACGCTCGACCCGGTCCATTTCCCGCGGCCGGTGACCCGGTACTGGGCGGAGACCCACCCGGACCCGTTCAGACGGGGGACGGCGGCGTTCGGACGGTTCCTCGGGCTGCCCATGGACGGGATGAAGACCGCGTACGTGAACGGCTTCTGCTACAACCAGCCCCAGCCGGTCCCCCCCGACGAGATGCCCGAGCGCATCGGGCGCGCGGAGGAGGTGGTGCGCGGGCGGCTGTGGCGCGAGCAGCTCTCGGAGTGGGAGGAGCGGCTGAAGCCCGCCTCGATCGCCGCGCACCGGGCGATCCAGGCGGTCGACCCCGACGGGCTCGGCGCAGAGGAGCTGGCCGGGTACCTCGTGCGCTGCCGGGACCACCACGCGGCGATGATCGCCCAGCACATGAGCCTGTCGGGCTCAGCGATCGCCCCGACGATGCTGCTCGTGACCCAGGCGGGGGAGTGGACGGGGCGGCCGCCGGCAGAGCTCCTCGTGCTCACGAGCGGCGCGGCGGCGGTCTCCGCGGGGAGCTCGGAGGAGTACGAGCAGCTGCTCACCGCGCTGCGGGCAGACCCGGCGGCGATGGCGCTCCTCGAGTCCGACGGCGACGCCGCCGAGGTGCTGGCCGAGCTGCGCGGCCTCGGCGGGGCGGCCGGGCCCGCGGTCGCCGCCTACCTCGACCTCGTCGGGTGGCGGCCCCTCGACGGCTTCGACATCTCCGAGCCCGCCGCGCTCGAGCTGCCCGACGCGCTCTTGCGCGCGCTGCGCGGCGCGCTCAGCGGACCCGAACGGGCCGGGCACGACGTCGAGGAGCGGATCGCCGCGGTCCGCGACGACGTGCCCGCCGCCAGGCGCGCCGAGTTCGACGAGCTGGTCGCCGAGGCCCGCCTCACCCACCACCTGCGCGACGAGCGGGGCGTCTACAGCGACATCTGGGCGTCGGGCCTCATGCGCAGGGCCGCGCTCGCGGCCGGGCGCCGGGCGGCGACGGAGGGGCGGGTCCACGAGCCCGTCCACATGGTCGACGCGAGCCTCGACGAGATGCGCGCGCTCCTGACCGGCGAGGGGGGCCCGTCCGCCGACGAGCTCGCCCAGCGCGCGGCCTCCCGGGGCGCGCACAGCGCCAAGGACGCGCCCGCGCTCTTGGGTCCAGCGCCCGAGCCGCCGCCCGACATGGCGGGCCTGCCGCCGGGCGCCGCCCGGCTCTACGGCGCGATGGCGGCGGGGATGGCGATGATGTTCGGCGCAGGGCAGCTCGAGCACGAGGCGCAGCTCCTGCGCGGCCTCGGGGCGAGCCCCGGCGTCTACGAGGGGCCGGCCCGGGTGGTGTCGGCCCCGGGCGAGTTCGGCCGGATCGTCCAGGGCGACGTGCTCGTCACCCAGGCCACCTCCGAGGCGTTCAACATCCTGCTCCCGCTCCTCGGGGCGATCGTGACCGACAGCGGCGGCCTCCTCTCGCACTCCGCGATCGTGGCGCGCGAGTACGGCATCCCCGGGGTGGTGGGGACCCGGGAGGCGACCGCGCGGATCGCCGACGGGGCGCGGGTGCGCGTCGACGGCGGCGCCGGGGAGGTCGCCGTCCTCGGATGACCGGGGTCGTCCCCCTCGCCGAGGCGCGCGACCCCGCGCGCTACGGCTCCAAGGCCGTCGGGCTCGGCGAGGCGATCCGCGCCGGCCTCCCCGTCCCCCCCGGGATCGCCCTGTCGGGGGCGGCCGTCGAGGCGGTCGCGACCGGCGACGCGGCGGCGACCGCCGAGATCACCGAGGCCGCGACGCCCCTCGCCGCGCCCCTCGCCGTGCGCTCCTCGGCCGCGGACGAAGACGGCGCCGAGGCGAGCTTCGCCGGCCAGCACGTCACCCTCCTCAACGTCGCCTCGGTCGACGACCTCGTGGACGCGCTGTGTGAGATCTGGTGGTCGGCCAACTCCGACTCGGCGATCTCGTACCGCCAGCGGGTCGGCCTCGTCACCCGGCCGAGCGTCGGGGTGGTCGTCCAGTCGCTCCTCGACCCCGACGTCGCGGGGGTCATGTTTACGCGCCACCCGGTGACCGGCGCCGACCAGCGGATGGTCGAGGCCAGCTGGGGGCTCGGCGAGGCGGTGGTCGCAGGGCTGGTGATCCCCGACAGCTACGTCCTGGACCGCGCGGGGGCGCTCGTCGGCTCCACTCCCGGCCGAAAGCAGGTCGCGGTGCGCGCGGCCCCCGGGGGCGGCACCGTCGAGGTGGCCGTCGAGGCGGGCCTCGTGGAGCGCCCCTGCCTCGACCCGGCACAGCTCGGGGCGCTGGGACGGCTCGCCACGCGTTGTGAGGAGGTGTACGGGGAGGGCCGGGACATCGAGTGGGCGATCGCCGGGGGCACGCTCTACCTGCTGCAGTGCCGCGCGGTCACGACCCTCGGGAAGAGGGCCGGCGGGGGAGGGGCTGGCGTGGGTGGGCAGTCGGAGGCGGTAGGGGCGGCCGGGACGGCGGAGGTGCAAGGGGCCGAGCTGGGGGCCGTCCCCCTGTTCGCAGACCTCGACGACGCCGAGCGCGCCGAGGTCGCCCGGCTCTTCAAGGAGCGCCGGTTCGCCGCGGGGGACACCGTGATCCACGAGGGCTCCGGCGGGGCGGCCTTCTACCTGATCGACTCGGGAGAGGCGAACGTCCTCGTCGGCGGGGTCGCGCGCGCCGCCCTCGGGCCTGGCGACTGGTTCGGGGAGATCGCACTCATCGACGAGGGGCCGCGCTCGGCGACCGTGGCCGCGGCGAGCGACCTCGTCTGCCGAGGAGTGACGATCTGGGACTTCCGACCGCTCGTCGAGGCGAACGGCGTCATCGGCTGGAAGCTCCTCCAGGCGATGGTGAAGAAGCTCCGAGCCGCCGAGGCTGCCGAGCGGTAGGCGTAAGGCGTTGCACCGGCTGCTCGACCGTGACGTCGCCGTCGCCGTCGCGGACGTTTCACTGACCGCGTGTCCGGCCCACAAGGCGTTCCCCCGACACGACCACCGGCCCCGACCAGCGGCCGCAGAGCGATCCGAGCCGGACCGGCTCCCCGCACCACCGGCGAAATTCGTGGGTGGCACGAGGAGCGGGCCGTGCTCAGATCACACCGTCAGCCCGTGACGGCGTATAGCTGGTCGCTCGCGAGGGTCGCAGTCCGAGCGTTTCTTCACTTCAAACGATGATGTCCTTCACTCACATTCCTCGACGCGGGGCATCATGCACGTGCCGGAGGAGGTAGCCGCTCGAGGTGCGCCTCGATGACTGTCGTGTGCATATGGCACGCACGATTCGAGACTCCGCCACCCCCGTGTCCGAAGAAGGTAGCGTGGCCCAGAGCGCACGCATCCATGCGCGCGTAACACAGAAAGGGGGAGCGAAGATGACCTCGCTCACGGGCGGAGTGCAAGAGCCGGTCGAGATGGAGGAGCCCCCCGTCGGAGCTGCGCCGGCCCACTCGGTGGCAGATCCTGCGCCGCTGGGGTTGGCTGCCTTCGCGATGACGACGTTCGCGTTGAGCATCGCCAACACCAACATCTGGGGGGCTGCCTCCAACACGGCTTTAGCGCTGGCTCTCGTCTACGGAGGGACGGCCCAGTTGCTGGCCGGGATGTGGGAATTCAAGAGGAAGAACACGTTCGGGGCGCTGGCGTTCACCTCCTACGGCGCCTTCTGGATCTCCTTCTTCGTCCTGGTCAAGTTCATCGCCCCGGGCGTGAAGCCCAGCGACTTGCCAGTGGTGATCGGGGTGTTCCTCCTGTGCTGGACGATCTTCACCTTCTACATGATGATCGCGACGGCGGGGATCAGCGTGGCCGTGGCCGCGGTCTTCGTGGTGCTCGAGATCACCTTCATCCTGCTCACGATCGGTGCGTTCGACTCGAACGCGACAATCACCAAGGTCGGGGGGTGGTTCGGCGTGGCGACGGCGGCACTGGCGTGGTACGCGTCGTCGGCGGGCGTGCTCAACGAGACGCTGAAGAAGTCGGTTCTGCCGACCTGGCCGCTCGGCCGGTAACGAAGCGGCCCGACCAAGCAGGCTCTGGCAGCGACCCGGCAGCGGCCCGGTCGGGTCCTGCCGGGCCTGGCCGGGTCAGCTCGATCGGCGCAAGACGGACTGAAGGGCGTCCAGTACCGAGGCGTCGTCGATCGTCGACGGGATCGGCTCATCGACCCCGTCGACGATGGCGCGCATGGTCTTTCGCAGGATCTTCCCCGAGCGGGTCTTGGGCAGGGCAGCCACGACGTCGGCCTGGCGAAGGCTGGCGACCGCGCCGACCTTGGTCCGGACCAGCTCCACCAGCTCCGCGCTGATGACCTCGGGGTCACGGCCGACTCCCGCCTTCAGGACGACGAAGGCACGGGGCACCTGGCCCTTCAGGTCGTCGGCGACGCCGATGACGGCGCACTCGGCGACGTCGGGGTGCGCGGCGATGATCTCCTCCATCTCACCGGTGGACAGGCGGTGCCCCGCGACGTTGATCACGTCGTCGACCCGCCCCATGACGAACAGGTAGCCGTCCTCGTCGAAGTGGCCGCCGTCACCGGTCAGGTAGTACCCCGGGACCCGGGACAGGTAGGTCTCGACGTAGTTGTCGTCGTTCTCCCACAACGTCGTCAAGGTGCCCGGGGGGAGCGGGGTGTGGATCATGATCGCACCTTCGGTGCCCGCGTCGACCTCGTTGCCCTCCGGGTCGAGGACCCGGACGTCGTAGCCGGGGACCGGGACGGTCGGCGACCCGGCCTTCACCGGCTTGGGGTCGAGCCCCATCAGGTTGGCGACAATCGGCCACCCGGTCTCGGTCTGCCACCAGTGGTCGATGACCGGCACCCCGACGTGCGCGCTCGCCCACGAGTACGTCTCGGGGTCCAGGCGCTCGCCGGCGAGGAACAGGTACCGGAGCGTCGACAAGTCGTAGCGGGCGAGGAGCGCACCCTCTGGGTCCTCCCGCTTAATGGCCCGGAAGCTCGTCGGGGCGGTGAAGAGCGTCTTGATCCCGTGCTCGGAGATCACCCGCCAGAAGGCGCCGGCATCGGGAGTCCCGACCGGCTTGCCCTCGTAGAGCAGCGTTGCGCAACCGGTGAGGAGCGGGGCGTAGACGATGTAGGAGTGCCCCACGACCCATCCGACGTCCGAGGCGGCCCAGTAGCCCTCCCCGGGGTGGGTGTCGTAGATGTTGGCCATGCTCCAGCGCAGCGCCACGGCGTGGCCGCCGTTGTCGCGCACCACCCCCTTCGGCCGTCCCGTCGTGCCCGAGGTGTAGAGGATGTAGAGCGGATCGGTGGCGGCCACGGGCACGCAGTCGGCCGGTTCGGCCCGATCCATCGCCTCCGCCCAGTCGACGTCCCGGTGCTCGACCATGGTGGCTTCGGCCTGCGGTCGCTGGACGATGACGCAGTGGTCCGGCTTGTGGCTCGACTCCTCGATCGCCGCGTCGAGCAGAGGCTTGTACTCGATGACCCGGTTCGTCTCGATGCCGCAGGATGCCGAGACGACAACCTTCGGCCGGGCGTCCTCGATCCGGATCGCCAGCTCGTGCGAGGCGAAGCCGCCGAAGACGACCGAGTGCACCGCCCCCAACCTGGCGCAGGCGAGCATGGCGACTACCGCCTCGGGGACCATCGGCATGTAGATGACGACCCGGTCGCCGTGCCCGACGCCGAGACCGCGCAGCACGCCGGCGAAGCGGGCCACCCGGTCACGCAGTTGCTCGTAGGTGTAGGTGGCCTTGGTGCCGGTCACCGGGCTGTCGTAGACGAGCGCGGCTTGCGATCCGCGTCCGTCCTCGACGTGGCGGTCCACCGCGTTGAAGCACGTGTTGAGCTCGCCGTCGGGGAACCACTTGAAGAAGGGCGCCGACGACGCGTCGAGCACCACGGTGGGCTCGCGGTACCAGCTGATCGCCTTGGCCGCCTCACCCCAGAACCGATCTGGGTCTTGGATGCTCGTCTGCCATGCCTGCTCGTACGCGCCCATCGACCGGCCCTCCTCGGCGAGGTGACCGTCACGTCATCGGGTCTCGGCGGACGCCCCTCGCCTGCAGGCGACATTACACCGGCACCACGCGAGGCCACCGGGGCGCGGGGCGCTCCGGTGGGCGCTGGGCGCTGGGCTCCGCGCGCGTGCCGAGGATCTCGCAGCTTCGACGACCCCGGTGTTACCCTCGCCCGGATTGCTCCGGGCGACGACGCGAGTCGGTGAGGACGCGCGCGCTCGCGCAGACGAGAGGAGCGGGAATGTGCAGCTGCCGTGAAGCGTTCGGACGGTGGCCCGGCGACCGCCGACGGCGCGGACTGCCCAGGCCCCTCGCGAACCGGAGAGCCTGAGACGATCTCTGCGTCTCGGAGAGCAGGCGTGCGGCCGCGGGTAGGGATCCTCTGGCGCGGCGCGCGGGGAGCGGAGCGGCCCGCCGCGGACCGGGGCCTCGGGCCGCTGTTCGACGCGCTCTGCGCGGCGGGGGTCGACGCCGTGCCGGTTCCCTTCGGCGACGAGCGTGTCGAGGAGGTGCGCGCACAGCTGCGGGACCTGGCCGGGCTGCTCGTCTGGGTGAACCCGATCCAGGACGGCGCCACCCGGAGACACGTCGACGAGCTGCTCGAGGAGGCGGCCGCGCGCGGCACCTGGGTGTCGGCCCATCCCGCGGTGATCCGCAAGATGGGCACGAAGCAGGTGCTCTTCGAGACCCGCCACCTCGGCTGGGGCACCGACACCGGGCTCTACCGGTCCGCCGACGAGCTCGCCGAGCGACTGCCCTCCCGGCTGTCCCGCCACGGGCGGCTCGTGGTCAAGCAGGGGCGCGGCAACGGCGGCAACGGCGTGTGGAGCGTGCAGCTCGCCGACCCGCGCGTGCCGGCGACGCTCGGCTCCGACGTGCTCGTGCGCGAGGCGCGGGCCAAGGAGGAAGCACCGACCGAGCGGATGCGGCTCGGCGAGCTCGTCGAGCGCTGCGCGCTGGTGCTCCCGTGGTCCGGCGTGCTCGTCGACCAGCCGTACCAGCGCCGCCTCGGCGAGGGGATGATCCGCTGCTACTTCTCCCACGACGAGGTCGTCGGCTTTGCGCGGCAGTGGCCGAAGGGGCTCCTCGATGCGGACGGCGCGGCCTCGCTCCCCGGCCGTGCGCCGGCGATGGAGCCCGCGGACGCCCCGGCCTACCGGGCGCTCCGGGCGCGCGCCGAGCACGACTGGGTGCCCGAGATGCTCCGGGTCCTCGGGCTCCACACCACGGACCTCCCGGCCATCTGGGACGCCGACTTCCTTTTCGGGACACGCAACGAAGACGGCGGGGACGAGCGCTACGTCCTGTGCGAGATCAATGTCAGCGCGGTCTGGCCGTTCCCCCCTTCGGCGACGCCGATCCTCGCCCGCAACGCGGCGGCACGCGTGGGCGCAAGAGGAGCGGGATCAGCAGGAGGCTAGGCGGCTCGGAACGCCAACGTTCTAGGCTTCGGGCGCGAGCAGCGGAGGGGCGCCGTGGCGCAAGGGGTCATGCACGAAGAGACCTGCAGGCCGTCCGCCCGGCCGAGCCGGCGGCGGCGGGCTGCGTGCGCACTGCTCGGGGTCCTGATGGCGGTCGTGGCCCCGGTCGTCCTGACCGGCTGCACGTCCAGCGCCGGCGGCGCGAAGACAGGAGTGCCTGCGACACTGGCGCCGGGCGGCTCGACATTCACAGGCGGGACGCTGCCCAAGAAGCTCCACACAGTCGTCAAGAGCGGCACACTCACAGCTGGCGGAGCGGACACAAGCGCGCTGCGGACATCGGCGGGCTGATGTGCACGCTGAGCCGCGTGCAGGAAGGACGGGCGAAGGAAGAGGGGCTCTGCGCAAAGGCCGGTCCGAGACGCGCGGGGTGCGGACCGCCGTCGTGGTCTTGGCGCTCGGCGGATGCGTGCTCGCCGGCTGCGGCACCGGCACCGGCGGCGGCGTGCCGAGCGCAGGCACAACGAGCACGACCGCGGCCACGTCCCCTGCGCCCACGACCGTCTCGGTCGGCTCCGCCCTCGCCACGGCGACGACGGCTGAGCAGGACGCCAGGGCGGCCTACGAGGCGGTGATCGGGAAGTTCGGTGTGGTCGAGCCGTTCCCCGCGATCGCCGCCCAAGAGACCCGCCACATCGAGATCCTGGACCACCTCGCCGCCCGGCACGGCGTGGCACTCCCTACTGGACCGATCACCGCCACGGCGCCCCCGGCGACGATCAAGGCGGCGTGCCAGCTGGGCGCGCGAACCGAAGCACACCTCGTGTCGTTGTACGCCCGGCTCATCGCAGAAGTCCCCGTCCACCCCGACCTCGTCAAAGCGTTCGGCGACCTCCGTGCCGCCGCACGTGTCCATGCGCTCCCGGCCTTCGAGCGGTGCGCGTGAGCGGCGACGCGCGGCTCCGGCAGCGCCCCGCCCGGCGCTCCGGCGCGTGACGGACGCGGGCGGGTGCCGCCACTCGTTGGGTCGCAGATCCCGAGTGGCGCAACCGTCCGGCGGCCGCCACCAGCGCCCGGTACGCGGAGAGCCGACCTCATCCCGTCCCGGCCGGCACGTTCCCGCGGGAACGCGCTAGGCCCTCGAGCTCTTTCGCTCGCGCTCGTCGCCAGGGGCAACAGCGCCCGCAGAGGCAGGCCCGCCGGCTCTGCTGGCTTTGCCGGGGGAGGCCGACGCGCGGCCGGCAGCGCCCCGCCCCGCGCTCTGGCGCGTGACGGACGCGGGCGGGTGCCGCCACTCGTTGGGTCGCAGATCCCGAGTGGCGCAACCGTCCGGCGGCCGCC
>JAJYYT010000266.1 GCA_021800645.1 Actinomycetes bacterium | reverse complement strand
CACGGACCGACCTCGATCTTACGCTTTAGCCCGATCGACGCGAGCACCGGCGGCTGAAGGAGCCAGCTGACGCGCACGCCGGGACGCCTGGCCTCGTCGGGCGTGGACGCAAGATGCAACCGGGCGACTTCGTACTCGTCCTTGTACGCCATGAGCTTGTAGAGGGAGCGAGCGACGCCCGACGCGAAGGCAAATGACCCCGGAGCTGCACGCTCTTCTGCCTCCAAAGCGAGCTCGACGACCTCGACGTAGTGGCGTGCGTACTGAGGGCTCTGGTACTCGACGAGGTCTCGCGCGCGGAGGTCGACGAGGCGCCGAAGCTCGGGCGCCCGTCGGATCGGTCCTGTCAGCTCCACCGCGGAGCGAGACGAGCTCTCTGCATCGTCACGCTCGCGATGTGCTGCGAGGGCTTCTTCCACCCGTCGCCGATCGGACACCCATGCTCGCCCCCATCGGAACGCGGCGAGGTTCTGTGGGACGGCGACCCCGTTGAGCTCGATGGCGGCCTCGATCGCGTCAGCCGGAAGCGGGATGGCACCGACCTGGAATGCGACCCCGAGAAGGAGCACGTTCGCGTAGAGCGCCGAACCGAGCAACTGGTCGGCGAGAGCAACGCTGTCCACGAGGACGCACCGCTGCGCGCCGACGAGCGCGGAGAGCACCTGCTCGACCTGTGTTGGCGTGGGCAGGGAGCGATCAGGGTGCGCGACCATGTCGCCGGTGGGCGTCTGGCTGGTCGAGACGACCGCGATGGTCCGGCCGGGCTCGATGGCCTCGAGGTTGGCGGGCTGGAGCGACACCACCTGGTCGAAGCCCAAGAAGAGGTCCACGCCTCCGCGGGTTGCCTGGTTGGAGCCGTCCACGGCCTTCGCGCTGACGCGCAGTTCGGACACCACAGGCCCCGCCTTCTGGCTGAGGCCGGTCTGGTCTAGGCCGTGGACATGGCGGCCGGCGCGGGTGGCTGCCGTCCCGATGATCTGGCTCACGGTCACCACCCCCGTCCCCCCGATCCCCGGCATCCGGATGACGCAGTCCTCAGGGCTCACCGCCTGCGCTGGCTGTGGAAAGGCGCCCGGCGGGGGTCCAACCTCGCTCCTCTCGGTTCGCGCGCCACCGGCCGCCTTCCGGGGCCCGCGGTCGTGACCGAGCAGCCTGCGCACCCGGCCTGATGGACGCGGTCGGACGATCACGAACGACGGGCAGTTCCCTCGAAGGCAGGAATAATCGGCGTTGCACGACGTCTGGTTGATCGCGGTCTTGCGGCCGAGCTCGGTGTCGACCGGCTCGACCGAGAGACAGTTCGAGGCCGTCGCGCAGTCTCCGCAGCCTTCGCACACCCGCTCGTTGATGTAGACGCGCCGCGTCGGGGCGGGAAGCCGACCCCGGGTGCGATCACGGCGTTTCTCGGCGGCACAGCGCTGGTCATGGATGAGCACCGTCACGCCGGGCACCCCGGCGAGCACGCGCTGAGCTTCGAGCACCCGATCGCGATGCCACACCTCCACCCCCCGAGGAAGCCGCACGCGGCGATAGCGCGCGAGATCGTCGGTCGTGATGAGCACGCGGCTGACGCCTTGGCGCAGGAGGATCCCCGCGACGTCTTCGACCGGCCGGCTGTCGCTCTCTGCGGGGTCCTGTCCTCCCGTCATTGCGATCGCACCGTTGAAGAGCAGCTTGAACGTGACGTGCGATCCCGCCGCGACAGCTGCTTGGACCGCGAGCTGGCCGGAGTGGAAGTACGTCCCGTCGCCCATGTTCTGGACCAGATGGTCAGCCTCGACGAACGGCTCGAGACCCAGCCAGGTGGCTCCCTCCCCTCCCATCTGGGCCTTGGTCACGATGTTGCCGACCATGTGATCGTCCGCCCAGGCGCCCAGCGCGTGGCATCCGGTTCCCACACCGACCAGCGTGCCTTCGAGAACGCGCAGGCTCGAGTTGTGCGGACATCCCGAGCAGAAGAACGGGGTGCGCTGCGCGGTCGGCAACGGAATCCTCGGGCGCTGCCGGTCCAGGGAAGGAAACGTCACCCCTGGAGCTCGCTCGGCCAGCCGCCCGGCGACGACCCGTGCGAGCTGGTCGGACGCGAGCACGCCGAAGCCGGGCAGAAGGGGTGCTCCACGCTCGTCGCGGCGCCCCACGATCGTCGGAGGATCCGGCACGCCGTAAAGGGCGTCACGCAGGTAGGGCTCGAGCAGCGGCTGCTTCTCCTCGACGACCAAGATCTCGCTCAACCCTTTTCCAAAGGTGCGGAACGCGTGCGGGTCCAGCGGGTGGAGCATCTGCACCTGCATGAGCCGAACGCCGAGGTGGCGAAGATCGGCTTCGTCGAGCTTCAGGAGCTCCATCGCCGAGATCAGCTCCCGGTAGAGGCTGCCGGCCGCGACGATCCCCAGCCACGCGTCCGGCGGGTCCACAGTGACACGGTTGAGCCCCGCAATCCGCCCGTAGCGCGCGGCGGCCTCGCGGCGCAGCGTCGCGATCTCCTGCTCCGTCTCGAGAGACTCCGGCACACAGGGCGGTCGGACCGTCGCGACAGACGCGCCGCGGGCCTCTCGTCGCTCGTTCCCCGTCGTACCAAGGGCGGACGCCGAGACCGAACCAAAGCCGTCGGCGACGGACGCGACGATCTTGAGCGCAGTCCAGAGCCCAGAGGATCGCGACAGCTCCACTCCATGCGCGCCGAGCGTCAGGATCTCTTGCACGGACCCCGGATAGAGCACAGGGATGTCCAATGCAGCAAGGAGGTGCTCGGAGGCGCTCGGCACCATGGAGGACTTGGGCACCGGGTCGTCCCCGACGAAGAGGAGCACTCCGCCATGGGACGAGGCGCCCGTGAATTGGCCGTGCCACATCGCGTCGAGCGCTCTGCAGAGGCCCGGGGCCTTGCCGTACCACGCCCCGAGCACACCGTCGACGCGCGCGTCGTGGAACCCCTGCACGAGCTGGCTCCCCGCGACCGCAGTCGCAGCCAGTTCTTCGTTCTGCCCTGGCAGATGGACGACGCCGAGCTCGTCCAGCAGCGACCGATGCCGTGCCATCTCCTTGTCGAACCCTGCGAGGGGTGAGCCCGGGTACCCTGAGACGAAGGCGGCGGTACGGAGCCCTGCCGCCCGGTCCCGGCGCATCGCGTCGAGCACCACGCGGACCAGCGCCTGGATCCCGGTGAGAAAGACGGCATCCCCCTTCTCCGCCTCCCTCTCGCCAGGCAGGAGCCCGAAACGGCGTGTGGTGAGCGTCATCGCGCCCGTACCTGCGGTGTGCTGGTCGACGTGCCGACCGCGGGCGCTGGACTGCCCACCGAACCGTGGCGCCGGACCGCAGGAAGCACCTCGCCGGCGAATCGCTCGACCTGACCCGGCTGGTCGAGGGCGGCAAATCGGCAGATGAAGCTCGTCACGCCTGCGTCGCTGAAGTCCTGGAACCACCGGGCGACGTCGTCGGCAGCGCCCGAGGGTCCCCAGTCGTCGAGACCGACCGCGTCGGCGAACCCCGGGTAGTAGGTGTCGATGTACCGGCGCTGCTCCGCGAGCGCCGCGAGCAGCACCAATGGCTCGTAGCGAGGCCGTGCCACCAGGCTGTCGCCGACCCACAAGGAGTCGAAACCCACGCGCTCGGCCCTCTCGCCGAGCTCGAGCAGCTCACGTGCACCGTACTCGGGAGCGATCAACGCCTCGCGATTGTTCAGGTTGACGCCGACATGCACCGCTCTGCGCTTCTTCACAGACGCCGTCACGACTCGGTCTCGACGCCGTAGAGCTCGCTCGCGTTGCGCGGGGTCACCCGGCCCTCTCGCACGTCCTCGAGCACCTTCTCGCGAGGTCGCTCGGACGGAGGGCCGTACCCACCGCTGCCCGAACAGCGAAAGCTGACGACGTCACCCCGTACGAGGTGCAC
>JAJYYT010000265.1 GCA_021800645.1 Actinomycetes bacterium | reverse complement strand
GGCCGTGATGCTCGGCGGCGAGCCTGCCCGCTTCGTCGCATTGCCGCCGGCGCAGCTCATCTCCCAGCTCGACGCGACCTTCCGCCGCCGCCTGTCCGATGCCGAGCTCGCGCTGATCCGCCAGTCGGACGACACCGACGCTCAGCTTCGCGTCGTCGACACCATGAACGACTGGGCCGCCATCGAGAACAGGGCGATCGAGCTGATCGACAGTGCAGAGCGCCACGCGTACGTCTCGCTCAACTGCGAGGACTTCGAGGGGACCGCCGAGTCGATCCGCCGCGCGGACGCCCGCGGCATACGTGCGGACGTCCTCCTGTTCGGGAAAGAGCCGATGGACCTCGAGCACGGGAGGTGCGTGCGGCACGAGAGCACCGACGGGGTCGTGTACCGCCACCACCAGGCCCGGCACCTCGCCGTCGTGACCGACAGCACCCAGGTCCTCTGGGCCCTCGCACCCGATGGCGGGAGATGGGACGCCATCACCGCCGACGACGCCCTGCTCGCGGCCGCCATAAAAGGCTACGTGCGGCACGACATCTACGTCCAGCAGATCGCGAAGGAGTTCGGCAGCGAGCTCGCTGCCCGCTACGGGCCCGGTCTCGAAGAGCTGGTGGTGCCCCAGCGGAGGGCGCAGGCTTCCGACGCGCCCAAGCGGGTGACAAAGCGACGGAGCCGCTCAGCCTGAACCGTCGGCAGCCGAGCCGGCCAGCATTGCGGTCAGCTCCTTCTTCGACACCTTGCCGAAGCCCGACAGGGGCAGCTCGTCGAAGATGGCCAGCCGCTCCGGCAGCTTGAATTTGGCGATCTCCATCTCCGAGAGGAACTGCACGAGCTCGGGCAGCTCGAGCGCCGCCCCTGGCTTCAGCACCACGCAGGCGCACATCCGCTCGCCCAGCACCTCGTCGGGGTAGGGGACGCACGCGACGTCGAGCACGCTCGGGTGCGAGAGGATGAGGTTCTCGACCTCCTCGGCGCTGATCTTCTCGCCACCCCGGTTGATGAGGTCTTTCCGCCGGCCCTCCACGATGTAATTGCCGGTGCCGTCCTTGCGCAGGAGGTCGCCGGACCGGTAGAAGCCCTCCGGCGTGAACGCGCGCGCGTTGTACTCGGGCGAGCGGAAGTACCCGTGCAACGTGTACGGGCCCCGGACGATCAGCTCCCCCACCTCGCCCTGCGGCACCTCGACGTCCTCCTCGTCGACGAGGTACACCTCGTCGTCCTCGCACACTGGCCGGCCGCAGGTCTCCCTCCGGACCGCGTCGGGGTCGTCGATCCGGACGAACATGATGAGCCCCTCGGCCATGCCGAAGTTCTCCTGGATGAAGCACCGGGGCACGAGGCTCTGGGCCAGCTGGCGGACCTCGGGCTGCAGGCGCTGCCCCCCGCTCTGGATGATGTGCAGAGAGCTCAGGTCGTACCTCGCGGCCGACGGATCGTGTATCCAGCGGATCAGCAGCGCAGGCACCACGTGCACGTGAGTGACCCGATGGCGCTCGACGCGTTCGAACACCTCCTCGGACCGCGTAGAGGTGGACAGGACGGTCGTCGCGCCCTTCAGCAGAAAGCCTTGCATCCCCGGGCATGCCAGGGGCAGGTTGTGCTCGATCGGGAGGACCAGGAGCAGCACGTCGCCGTCGCGGATGTCGCACACGGACGCGGCAAGTCGGGAGTTGTAGACGTAGTCGTTGTGCGTACGAGGGATCAGCTTCGGGATGCCCGTGGTACCGCCCGACAGGAGGAAGACCGCCGGGTCGGTGGGGTCGATCCGGACCTCGTCGAGCGCCGAGCCCGGCGTCGACGGCTCGGTGGCCAAGAGCGCCTCGAGGGAGAAGAACCGATCCGGAGCCTGGCCGGGGTCGAGCCCCTGCACGAGGCACAGCTCGAGCCCATCGTGCTCCTCCATCAGCCCCTGGACCATCTTCACGAAGTCGAAGTCCCTCGATCGGGCGGGCACCGCGCAGGCTCGGGCCCCGGCGAGGCCCACGAACTGCTCGACCTCGCGGCGGCGGTGCACGGGCAGGGCGAGGATCGGGATCGCACCGATGCGCTGCAGCGCGAAGTACAGGTACGCGAACGCGACGGTGTTGGGGAGCTGGACGACGATGCGGTCTAGTGGCTCGAAGCCGAGATCGAGCAGGTGGCGCGCGAGCAGACGGGAGCGGTCGGCCAGCTCCCGATAGGTCACGGTCGTCTCGTCGTCGATCAGCGCCACCCGGTCGGCGTAGCGCTCGAACACCTCGTCGAACGCACTGATCAACGACCGGTCCTGCCAGTAGCCACGTGCCCGGTAGCGCGCGGCGAGCTCGGCCGGGAACGGCACCACTCCTTCGAGCATCATCGACCTCCGCTACGTGACCGACGTGAAGCCGCCGTCCACCACCACGATCTCGCCGGTGACGAACGGGTGGCCGAGCGCGAGGGAGACCATCGACTCTGCCACGTCGTCGGGGGTGGCGACCCGCTTCAGCGGCGTCATCTTGGCGCGCCGCTCCATCAGCCGCTCGTAATTGTCGCCTAGCTGGTGCTCCATCCACTCGCCCACCATCCAGCCCGGAGCCACACCGTTGACCCGGATCTCCGGACCCAGCGCGCCGGCGAGCGTCTTGGTCAGGTTGGCCACCGCACCCTTCGACGCGGCGTACGGGAGCGGCTGGGGCCCGGGACGGAGGCCGGCAACGCTGCAGGTGGTGACGACGGAGGCGATCGGGGACCGTCGCAGCATCGGGACGCACGCACGCACCGTGAGGAACATCCCGCGGACGTTCACCGCGAACACGCGATCCCACGCCTCGACGGTCACCCCTTCGAGGTCGGTCGGCACCGTGTCGATCGTGGTCCCGGCGTTCGCGACCAGGACGTCGATCCGTCCGAACGCCCCCTCCACCTCGGCGACCATGCGCCGCACGGCCGCTTCGTCGGCGACGTCCGCGCCGACCGCGACTGCCGACGCGCCGAGCTTCTCGACCTCCTTCACGACGCCGGCCGCCTGCTGCGCGCTCGTCCCGTAGGTCACGGCGACGTCGAGCCCGGCACGGGCGAACGCCAGTGCGGCGCTCCGCCCGATGCCGCGGGAGGCCCCGGTCACCAGGGCCGCCGGACGCCCCTCGCTCACGGCACCACCCCATGCCGCGTCGACCGACCCCGCGTCCGGCCATGTGCCCGGTGGTGCGCGTGGTGCTCCCGGCGCGACAAACGTTCACTACTTGGGTAGAGGGGCACGCTCGTACGCTACGGACGCGCAGCGGATTCTGTCAAGCATCGCAGTTGACGCCCGCCGCCGGACGCTGGCATCGCTGCCGGCCCCGCCGGGCAGCTCACAGCCGGCCCCGCCGTCGCCACGCCGGCGACCACCTCCTCGAAGGCGACTTGGCGCCCGAAGCCTCCGCGCGTACCGTCGCCGGCGAACTCCTTGGATCGCTGGCTACGGACGGTGTCTCGCTCACTTCGGTATTGCTCGACGATGCGCTGTTCCCAGCCCCCCTCCGGCCACCGGTACGCCAGGTCGACGATCTCGCCGGGTCGCACGAGCCGCTCCGCGAGCGACAGGACATCCTCCACGATCGCCCGCTGCTCCTCGGCATCGCCGGGCCGCCCGACGCAGTACCCGAGCCGGTAGTCCAGGTAGGTGGCTCGCGGTGGCCGCACCCGCTCGGTGATGTCCCGCGCGCCCGTGACCGAGACGGTCGGCGTGCCCAGGCGCTCGACGACACGCGCGAGGATTCCCATGGCCTGGTGGCAGGCGGGGCACAATGGCACCAGCATCACGAGGTGCGCTCCGGCCTCGCTCGCGGCCGCGACGACGGCTGGACCGAGCTCGGTCATTCCTGAAGGAGCGTCTCTTGTCAAGACGGCGTCGGCCCGAAGGGCCGACTCCTTTTCTCGTTCCGAGGCGTC
>JAJYYT010000264.1 GCA_021800645.1 Actinomycetes bacterium | reverse complement strand
GGCGGGACTGGTCGCCCGCTGCGGATCTTCGCGCTGTCAGCGCGGGATCTTCGCGCTGTCAGCGCGCTGCCGCAGAGGGCGTCCGCCCGCCCGCGCGTCACACGAGGCAGAACGCGGTTCGGAGGAGCGCGCGCGGAACCGTCTTCTGGCGCCCGGCGACCTGCTCGAGCGGGACCAGAGTGATCTCCTCTGCGACGAGGGCGGTCATCGCGGAGCCGGCCACCTCGCCGACGGCGTCAGCGGCGGCCAACCCGAGCCGGCTGGCGAGCAGCCGGTCGTTCGCAGTCGGCGTGCCCCCGCGCTGGACGTGCCCGAGGACCGTGAGGCGCGTCTCGAAGCCGGTCTGCTGTGCGATCTCCGCGGTGATCCGCGCGCCGATGGCGCCTGCGACGATCGACCCGGACGGACCCGTCGGCGCCTCGTAGTCGAGGCCGTCCGGACGCGGGCGGGCCCCTTCCGCCACGACGACGATCGAGTAGCTGGCGTGGCCCTGGTGGCGATGGCGGATCGCGCTGCACATCTCCTCGGCGGAGAACGGCGCCTCGGGGGTGAGGATCCAGTCCGCCCCTCCCGCGGTGCCTGCGCTGACCGCGATCCACCCGCTGTGGTGCCCCATGACCTCTACGACCATCACGCGGTCGTGGCTCTCGGCGGTGGTGTGCACCCGATCGATCGCCTCGGTGGCGACGGCAACCGCGGTGTCGAACCCGATGCTGCGATCGGTGCCCGCCACGTCGTTGTCGATGGTCTTGGGCACCGCCACGATCCGCACTCCCCGCTCCGACAGCTTCGCCGCCACACCGATCGTGCCGTCCCCCCCGAGGCAGATGAGCGCCTCGACGCGCTCTGACCGCAGGGTCTCGAGCACCTTGTCGATCCCCCCGTTCTCGTCGCTCGGGTGGTACCGGGACGTCCCGAGCAGCGTTCCTCCGAGGGGAAGGACGTTCCTCACGTCCTCGCGGGTGAGGTCGAGCAAGTCGCCGTCTGCCACCCCCCGCCAGCCATGGCGAAAGCCGACCAGCGAGTGGCCGTGGCCCTTCTCGGCGTGCTTCACGATTGCCCGCAGCGCCGCGTTCAGCCCCGGGCAGTCGCCACCTCCGGTGAGCACACCGACACGCATCGCTCGTTGCCTCAAGCCGCCAGCGCTTCGTGCTCCATGGCCGGACCGTAGACGCCTGTGCGCGCCGCGGCGTTCATCTGCGCCCGGTGGTGGAACGCGCGCTGGGCGGCGGGGAGGTTTTCCTGACGGCCTCCCCATGCGCGAAGCGCCGCAGACTGCAGGGCGCGCCCGTAGGAGAAGGACAGCTGCCAGGGGTGGGGTCCCACCGAGTTCATGGCGTTGAGATGAACGGTCGCGTCCTCGTCGGACTGACCGCCCGAGAGGAACACGATGCCCGGCACCGCAGCAGGCACATGGCGGTAGAGGACGTCGAGGGTCGCCTCGGACACCTCGGCGACGCCAGCTCGCCTGGACGTCGAGTAGCCGGAGAGCACCATGTTGGGCTTGAGCAGCGTTGCCCGAAGGTCGACGCGCTGGAGGTCGAGCTCGTCATAGAGGGCGTGCAGCACCCTCCCCGTGGCGAGCGCGGACTGCTCGAGGCTGTGATCCCCGTCCATCAGCACCTCCGGCTCGACGATGGGGACCAGGCCGGCCTCCTGACAGAGCGCCGCGTAGCGAGCGAGCACCTGCGCGTTGACCCTCACGCAGTACTCGCTCGGCCTGCTCGGGCCGACCGAGTAGGTAGCGCGCCACTTTCCGAAGCGGGCGCCCAGGCTGCGGTACTCCTCGAGCCGCTCCCGGAGCCCGTCGAGTCCCTCCGTCACCGTCTCGCCATCGGAGAGGGCAAGGGGCCTGGCACCGCGATCGACCTTGATGCCCGGGATGATCCCCCTCGAGGCGAGGAGCGTCGGGAAGGGGACGTCGTCGTGGGAGCTCTGACGGATCGTCTCGTCGAAGAGGATCACGCCGCTGATGTACTCCTCGACCCCCGGCGTGGTGAAGAGGGCCTCGCGGTAGGTGCGGCGGTTCTCCTCGGTGGACGCGACCCCCACCGCGTCGAAGCGCTTCTTGATCGTCCCGTCGCTCTCGTCGGCGGCCAGGATGCCCTTGTGGCGGGCGACGAGGGACCGGGCCGTGTCGTGCATCTCCGACATCGTCTTCACCTGCTTTCAGCCTCGAGGCGCTCCGCGACGGCGCGCGGCGCCGAGGGGGCGGTGTTCCAGATGTCGGTTCTCCGGTCGGTTCCCGATGTCGGTTCTCCGGTCGGTTCCCGCCCCTCTCGATCGACGCTACGAAGACCCCGCCTTTTGACCCAGGGCCTAAGGTCCCGTCCGCGCGCGTCTCCATATGACCAACGGCCCTGGCGCCTGAGATCCTCTCGGCCGAGCATGGCCGAATGGCGAAGGTGAGCCCGTCAAGCGGTGCGGCGCGAGCGCAGCACCGGCGAGCCACCGCCGAGCGCGGCCAACGGCTCCCGCTGGACGGCACGGGCTCACCGGCTGGCGATGCGCGTGCTTCGTGGGATGCAGTTGGTACGGACGCGGCGAGGCGTGTCGGCTTCGACGTCGAGGCGATGCGGCACTACGTGCTCAGCCGCATGACGCCAGAGGGCGGCTACTCCTTCTACCGGGTCCCGGCCTGGGGTGTCGAGGAGCCGAACGCGCCGGACACCCTCGCTGCGCTGGAGTCGCTGCGCCTTCTCGGGGTCCGGCCCCCCGAGCCCGATGGGACCGTCCGGTACCTGCGCCGCCTGCAGCAGCACGACGGCGGCTACCCCAGTCTCACCATCGGCTGGGCCGCCATCTCGGCCCTGCGCCTCCTCTCCAGCCGGCCCGAGCGCTCGCCGGACGAGTGGATCGCCAGGTGGGCCGGCGCCATGCGGAACGCCCCGCGCAGAGGCGACGCGGCGACCTCGCTGCGTGACGGCGCGCGCCTCATCGAGATCGAGGCGGCGCGGGGGGACGGGCCCGATCCACGCACGCGGCGATGGGCGGGCGAGCTGCTCGACGCCACGGCCGACCGCGCCGGTGGATGGGCGCGGCCGGAAGCGGACCTGGAGACCACCGGCCTCGCGCTCTTGCTGGCCGCTCGTGCCGCGTGGGAGCCCGACGCCGCCGCTCTGGCCCAGTTCCTCCGGCGCTGCGAAGACTCGAACCTCGGGTTGCGCCTACGCCCGGACGCGGTCACGACGTCGGTCGGGACGCTCTGGGGCGGCCTCCTGCTCGCCGACGCCGTCCACGCGCGCCTGCGCTACCCCGACGCCCTGGCCCGCAGCCTCGTGCTCCTGCAGCGGCGCGACGGCGGCCTCGGCGCGCGCCACCTGGCGATCTCGACCCTGCAGGACACCTGGCGGGGGCTCCAGTCCGCCGCGCTGCTCGACCGAATCACAAAGGAGGGCTCGTGATGGCCCAATCGCGCTATGTCCGGTTCTTCGACTCCTTCGGGATCGGCGACGTACCGCTCGTCGGCGGCAAGAACGCCTCGTTGGGCGAGATGTACTCCGGCCTCTCCGCCGAGGGCGTCCTCGTGCCCAACGGCTTTGCGATCACCGCTGACGCCTACCGCGCCATGCTCGACGCCGCCGGCGCTGGCGCCGCCCTGCACGCCGCACTCGACGGGCTCGACCCGAGCGACGTCACAGACCTCGCCCGACGCGCCCGCCAGGCCCGGGAGGTGGTCTACGGGGCAGGGATCCCCGAAGAGGTGGAGGCCGAGATCCTGGCCGGCTACCGCAAGCTCCAAGAGCAGTACGGCGAAGACGTCCGCCTGGCGGTGCGCTCGTCTGCGACGGCCGAGGACCTCCCCACCGCGAGCTTCGCCGGCCAGCAGGACACCTTCTTGAACATCCGCGGGGACCAGCACCTGCTCGAGGCCTGCCGCCGCTGCTTCGCCAGCCTCTTCACGGACCGCGCGGT
>JAJYYT010000263.1 GCA_021800645.1 Actinomycetes bacterium | reverse complement strand
AGCTCCGTCTTTCGTGGCTCGACGGTCCGGCGACCGTCGGGGTCACTGCCGGCGCGTCCGCCCCCGAGTCCCTCGTCACCGACGTGATCCAGGCGCTGTCGGCCCTCGGGCCCACCGAGGTCGCCGAACGCAGGACCACGACGGAGAACGTCCGATTCACTCTCCCAGCACAGGTGCGCTGATGCCCATTCCGATGAAGCAGAACATGAGGATCGGAGCGCATCTGCTCCGGCAGCGGCTGAAGGGCCGCAAGTACTACCCGTTCATCGTCGAGATCGAGCCGCTGTTCGCGTGCAACCTCTCGTGCCCGGGCTGCGGGAAGATCCAGCATCCGACCGACATCCTGCGCAAGCGGCTCTCCGTCGACGACGTCGTGCACGCGGTCGAAGAGAGCGACGCGCCCATGGTCTCGATCGCCGGCGGTGAGCCTCTCCTCCACCCGCAGATCGCCGAGATGGTGGAAGCCCTCGTGACGCGCAAGGTCTACGTGTACCTCTGCACGAACGCCGTCCTCCTCCGGCGTCGGCTCGACAAGTTCACGCCGAGCGAGTACTTCTCCTTCGTCGTGCACATGGACGGGCTGAAGGAGCGCCACGACGAAGCGGTCGCCCGTGAAGGCGTCTTCGAGACGGCCGTCGAGGCGATCCGCGAGGCCAAGCGCCGAGGCTTCCGGGTCACCACCAACTCGACCTTCTTCAACACGGACTCACCCAAGACCGTGCGCGACCTCCTCGACTTCTTGAACGACGAGCTCGAAGTGGACGCGATGATGATCTCGCCCGCGTACGCGTACTCGAAGGCGCCCGACCAGGAGCACTTCCTCGGCGTCGAGCAGACCCGCCAGCTCTTCCGGGAGGCGTTCGCCGGGAAGCGCAAGAAGTGGCGGCTCAACCACTCGCCGCTCTTCCTCGACTTCCTCGAGGGCAAGCGGGACTTCCAGTGCACCGCGTGGGGCATCCCCAGCTACTCGGTGCTCGGATGGCAGCGTCCGTGCTACCTGATGTCCGACGGCTACGTCTCCTCCTACAAGGAGCTGGTCGAGACGACCGACTGGTCGAAGTACGGGAGGGGCAAGGACCCGCGTTGCGCGAACTGCATGGCGCACTGCGGCTACGAGCCCTCGGCGGTGATCGCGTCCATGGGCTCGCTGCGAGAGTCCTTGCGCGCGCTCGTGAGCACGCACTGACCGGCGTGACGACGCTGCACGACCCAAGGCTCCGGACGGCTCCCGAGCCCCAGGCGGATCGCGACCTGCACGCGGGTCCGCATCCCGAGCCGCAGGCGGACCAAGAGCCGCAGGCAAGCCCGCATCCCGAGCCGCAGGCGGACTTGCAGGTGCCGAGGGCGCTTCGGGACCTGACGCCAGAGCGCTTGCGCGCCATGGACCGGCCGGCCCTCGACGCGCTCTCGGCCGAGATCCGGCGCTTCCTCGTGTCGTCGGTGTCGGAGACCGGGGGCCACCTCGGCTCGAACCTCGGCGCGGTGGAGCTGTGCATCGCGCTGCACCGGGTCTTCGACTCCCCCAAGGACCCGATCGTCTGGGACACCGGCCACCAGGCCTACGTGCACAAGGTGGTGACCGGCCGGGCAGCCCGCTTCACGAGCTTGCGACGGGCAGGAGGGCTCTCGGGCTACCCGAACCGCACGGAGTCCGTGCACGACCTGGTGGAGAACAGCCACGCGTCGACGGGGCTCAGCTATGCAGACGGTCTCGCGCGCGCCCGGGACGCCCGCGGGGAGCGCCACCACGTCGTCGCGGTCCTGGGCGACGGCGCGCTCACCGGGGGCCTCGCCTACGAGGCGCTGAACAACATCGGCGTCTCGCAGCGGCGCGTCGTCGTCGTGCTGAACGACAACGGTCGCTCGTACGCACCGACGATCTCGCCGCTCACGACGGCGGGCAGCCCGGCGTCCTCCGCACCGGCCGCCTTCTTCGGCGCGTTGGGCTTCTCCTACGTCGGCCCGGTGGACGGCCACGACATCGACGCGCTCGAGACCGTCCTTCGCGACGCGAGGTCCTTCGGCGGTCCCGTCGTGGTGCACGTGCACACGGTGAAAGGGCACGGCTACGCACCCGCTGAGCTCGACGAGGAGAAGTGCCTCCACGACGTCTCACCCTTCGACGCGGTGACGGGGCGGCCACGAGTGCCGAAGGGGAGCGTCCCGACCTACACCGACGCCTTCGCAGCCGCGATCGTGAAGGAGGCCGCGTCGCGCCCGGAGCTCGTCGCGGTCACCGCCGCGATGACCGGACCGACCGGCCTCATCCCGTTCGCCGAGCGCTACGGCGACCGGCTGGTCGACGTCGGGATCGCCGAGCAGCACGCGGTGACCCTCGCCGCGGGGATGGCGATGGGAGGGCTGCGACCGGTGGTCGCCGTCTACTCCACGTTCCTCAACCGCGCATGGGACCAGGTCCTCCACGACGTGGGGCTCCACCGTCTTCCGGTCGTCTTCTGCCTGGACCGAGCGGGGGTGACCGGCGACGACGGCCCGAGCCACCACGGGATCCTCGACCTCGTGCTGCTCTCCAAGGTGCCAGGGATGACGGTGCTCGCGCCCTCCTCCTACGAGGAGGTGGCCGTCATGCTCCACGACGCGCTGGAGCACGACGGCGGGCCCGTGGCGATCCGGTGGCCCAAGACCCCCGCACGCTGCCGCGCCGAGACCGGCGCCGGCCTGAGGGCGCGACGCGTCGCCGGGGGGGACGGATCCGTCTGCCTTCTCGGCGTGGGCAAGCTCCTGGAGGCGTGCGAGCGGGCCGCCGCGGTGCTCGAGGCCGACGGCGTCGAGGCGACCGTGTGGGACGTGCGGGTCGCCCGCCCGCTCGACGCGGCGATGCTCGCCGACGCCTCCTCCCACGCCGTCGTCGTCACCGCCGAGGACGGCGTCGTCGAGGGAGGCGTGGGGGAGACGGTCGCCGCCGCGCTGCGCTCCGGCGCGTTCGCCGCCACCTGTTCGAGGCCTTTCGTGCGTACCTGCGGCCTGCCGATCGCGTACCTGCCGCAGGGGAAGGCCGACGACATCCTCGCGGCCTGCGGCCTCGACGGCCGGGGCATCGCCAACGCCGCGCTCGAGACCCTGCGCGCGCTGGCGTGAGCGTGGCGGGCGGCACGCTGCTCCAGCGAGCCGGTGCCGCTCGGGCGCGGCTGTCGATCGACACCCCCATCGGCGCCGTGCTGCTCGCGGGCGACGACTCCGCCCTCTCCCATCTGTGCCTTCCGGGGACGAGCGAGCTCGCCAGCACGCCCGGCCGGACGCCGGCGCCGCTGCGCTTGGCCGCCTCGCAGCTCGACGAGTACTTCTCCGGCTCGCGCAGGTCGTTCGCGCTCCCGGTCGCGCCCCACGGCACCGCGTTCCAGCTCTCGGTGTGGAACGCGCTCACCGGCATCCCCTACGGCGAGACCGTCACGTACGGCGAGCTCGCCAGACGCGTGGGCCGACCAGGAGCCTTTCGCGCCGTCGGGCAGGCGAACGGCGCCAACCCGCTCCCGATCGTCCTCCCCTGCCACCGCGTCGTCGCTGCCGGGGGCCGGCTCGGCGGCTACGGCGGGGGGCCCGACGTGAAGCGCAGGCTGCTGGCGCTCGAGGGGGCGGTGCCTGCGAAGCCGCTGGCGAGCGACCGTGCCAGTTAGACCGTACTAACGAATGTCCATATAATCAGTCTGTGACGCCCCTCGACTTCGTGGTCTCGCTGGCGCTCGTGTCGGTCGCTGCGGGCGTCCTCGGGTCCCTGATCGGCTTGGGCGGCGGTGTGGTGATCGTCCCGGTCCTCACCCTCCTGTACCACGTGGACATTCGCCTGGCGATCGGAGCGAGCATCGTCTCGGTGATCGCCACCTCGAGCGGCGCGGCGGCCGCCTATGTCCGGGAGCGGATGACCAACCTGCGGGCAGGGATGTTCCTCGAGATCGCG
>JAJYYT010000262.1 GCA_021800645.1 Actinomycetes bacterium | reverse complement strand
GGCGAGGCGGCCGATGGGGCGGCCGGCGAGGCGGCCGATGGGGCGGCCGGCGAGGCGGCCGGCGGGGCTGCCGGCGACCCCCGGAGTCCTGTCCTGCTGTCCTGCGAAGTCCGAGAAGGCCGGGTCCCGACCGCGTTGCCGCTCGTCGTGAGCCGCATCGGGCTCGACCGACGACCGGTCGACATCCACGACGACGACCAGGTGCGCTGGCTCCTCGCGTGTCAGTGGCCGGACCACTTCGACCGGTTCGACCTTGCACGTCGGGCACTCAGGCTCGCTCGATCCCTCCCGGAGGCTCCCGCAGTGCGACAAGGGGACGCGGTGAGAGACCTCGCCGCTCTGGCCACCTCATCTCCCGAGGATGCACACCTTTGCGTGCTGCACTCCTGGGTGGCCGCGTACCTCACTCCTCGGGAACAGCGAGCGCTCGCCGACGCAATCGCGAACATCGCGGCGTCGCGGCCCGTGTCCTGGGTCTTCGCCGAGACCCCCTACGAAGTCCCGGGGCTACCGGTTCCGCCACCTCCGCGCCCGCAATCCCCGAAGGTGCGCGGAGCGACGGCGCTGGTGCTCATCGAGCAGGGTCCCGGTCGAGCCCCGGCATCGCACCGACTGGCGGACATGCATGCGCACGGCCGGTGGCTGCACTGGTACGGCCCGAGCGCGTGATCGCAAGCGGACCGTGTACGGCCCTCGATGCCAGCCGGATCCACGACTTCTCACAACTTTGCACGCGCCGCGTGCCCTGGGTCGTGGACTGCGTTGCTTCGCGCTCTCGGGAACGAGCAGTTCGCAGGAGTAGTGGAGAGCCCACGCACAGGACGGCACCTCGTCCATTGCCGTTCAGCCCCGGTACAAGGAGCTGGCGAGCCCACGCACGGGATGGCACCTCACACTGGTGCACTGAGCCGATAGATCGCCATCGGGCGATCGTGAGGCTCGGTCGCGAGTGGACGGGCGTCTACCAGTTGGAAACCGTTCTTCTCCAACACGCGGCATGACGCTCGATTGCCCGCCTCCGGGGCGATGACCAACCCTGCAACGGGATGGAGCCGCCGCACTTCTTCGACGAGTGCGGCGATCATCGCGGTACCTACCCCGTGGCCGATGGCGTCGGGCTCACCGAGCGCATAATCGGCACCCACCTCACCGGTCCCGGCACCGATGGCCGACGCGGCCCCTGGATCGTCGTCCCAGCGGTACCACTGGCACCACCCGACCGGCCTCCCACTGAGCTCGACCACGCGCATGACGGTCTTGCCGTGAGGGTCCTCGACGCGTTGACGATATTTCGCGAGCTCGACTTCGGCGGTCGACTCTGGGGTGAACCACCGCGCGACGTGCGGCTCTGCGAGCCAGCGGGAGACGAGCGCAAGGTCGAGTGGCGCCATCGGGCGCATGGTCACCATCACGGCCCCTCACGGCCCAGCGCAGAAGCCGATCCGTGCGATCGCTGGACTTCCGCAGCGGCACCGCGATCGCACTTCAACGAACCGACCGATCGACACCGCTCGCTCGCTCAGCTTCCGGAGGCAGTACACCAGCCGAACCCGCGCTCGGGCCAGCGTCGGACGGGCGGTCCGCACTCGGGCCGGCGTCGGACGGGCGGTCCGCACTCGGCCCCCAAGGCGCATCGCGACGCCGGGGAACTGCGATGCCGCCAGGACCGACCATCGAGGCGGTGCCCACTGCGGCCGTGCCGAAGCGCCGGCGGATCGCGTCGATCGCGGCCGTCACCTCCCGCCAGTGCTCCTCTCGACGCGCCGCGTCCGTCGCACCGCCGGCAGGCGTCAGGGCGGCGGGTGCTGCGAGATCGAAGTGCAGCTGGCGCGCCGCGGAAGCCGGCCCGAGCCCCGACACGCTCACACCGAGCAAGCGCGCACCCATGGGGAGATCCACCGCGTCGAGGAGGGCAGCGGCGATCGCCCCGATGGCAGAGCCGGTGTCGAGCCCCGAAGCCATGGTATGTGCACGCGAGATGAGCGAGAAGTCCGCGAGCTTCACCTTCACCGAGACCGTGCGCCCGCTCTGCCCGCTCGCTCGCAGGTGGCCGGCAACGGACTCGGCCATCCGCAGTGCGTGACGCTTCAGAAGCTCCCGGTCGACGATGTCCTCGCGGAAGGTCTCTTCGTGACCGACCGACTTCGCTGGGCGATGCGGGACGACCGGCTCGGAGTCCTCCCCGCGGGCGAGCGCGGCGAGGTGCCTCCCGTGCGCTCTGCCGAGCGCGCGCACCAGCACCGCCTCGGGCAGTGCGGCGAGGTCGCCGACGGTGCGCACGCCCAAGCCAGAGAGCCGCTTGGTCGTGGCAGGACCGACGCCCCACAGCTGCTCCACCTCCCTTGGATGCAGGAAGGCGAGCTCGTCTCCCACCGAGACGACGAAGACGCCCGCTCCAGGCCGCTTCCCCTGAGGGCCCGCGGTGGGCTTGGCGGCTCGCGAAGCGAGCTTCGCGATCATCTTCGAGCGACCTGCGCCCACAGAGCAGTCGAGATGCAGCTCCTCGCGGACACGCTGGCGGATCGCGCCACCGATCACCGCGGGAGACCCCAGCAGATGCAGCGATCCCGCCACGTCGAGGAACGCCTCGTCGAGCCCCACCGGTTCGACGAGCGGCGTGAAGGAGAGCAGGACGTCGCGGAGTTGCTCGCCGACCGCCGCGTACCGGTTGTAGTGACCGTCGATGAAGACGGCATGGGGACACAGCTGCCGTGCGCGTAGCGACGGCATCGCGGAGTGCACGCCGTACGCCCGGGCTTCATAGGTGCACGACGCGACGACACCACGCGCCCCGCTCCCCCCGACGATGACCGGCTTCCCCGCAAGCGAAGGGTCGTCGAGGACCTCCACCGAGGCGAAGAACGAATCCATGTCGACATGCAGGATGCTCGGCTCCTTCCTCGATGCACCCGGCGCGTTCACCGGCGCCCACCCCGGCACAGACCCCGGCGCCCACCCCGGCACAGACCCCGGCGCGTTCACCGGCGCCCACCCCGGCACAGACCCCGGCGCAGCGACAGGTCCCCGCGCACCGGTCCCGCGCTCAGCCACCGAGCCGGAGCCGCCTGAACCCTTCGGCGTGCAGGACCCCGGCGCGGCGGCCCTCCTCCTCGGCACGCCGCCGGACCGCCTCTGCCGCCCATCGCGCGTCTGGATCTGCGAACTGGCTCTTGTGGCACTCGACGGCAGCCGTCTTCACGTCGATCGTCTGCCCGATGTCGACCCACACCTCAGGCTCCAGCGTCCCCGACAGGTAGACGACCGCTACCTGGTGGGGCGGACCCGCCTCGGGGAAGTAGTGCGGGAGCGCCGCAGAGGGCGAGAGCGCGTCGAGCAGCGCCCAGCCGGCGACGCGGTGGTCGCGATGGTTGAAGTACTCCTGACCGAAGAAGACAGCCGTCGGGTCGTGGCCGAGCACGGCTTCGGGCCGGATCGACCGCACGATCGCGACGAGCTCGCCGACGAGTGTCTGCCTCCGGTCGAGCTCGCCGTCGGTGGCCCCGAGGACCCTGTGCGTCGCGAGCCCGATGGTCTCGGCTGCGGCGTCGAGCTCTGCCGCGCGGCGGCGCACCAGCTCCTCGGTGGTGCACGACGGGTCGGAGGTCCCTCGGCCACCGTCGGTGCACACGACGAGATGGACAGCGCACCCTTGCTTGGCCCAGCTCGCGAGCGTGCCGCCGCAGGCGACGTCGGCGTCGTCCGGATGGGCGTAGACGGCCAGCGCGACCTTGGGGACCCGGGTGACGAGCTCGGCCACGAGGTCAACCCATCGGGCTGTCAGGCCCGCTGCTTGGGCTCGGTCGTCTTGATCAGGAGCCCGACCTCTCGCTGGAAGTCGCCGGCGTCCTCGAAGCCCTTGTACACGCTCGCGAACCGCAGGTACGCCACGTCGTCGATCCCCTTCAGCTGCTCGAGAACCGC
>JAJYYT010000261.1 GCA_021800645.1 Actinomycetes bacterium | reverse complement strand
CGACGACCACCGTCGCAGGCTCGACGAGCTGGCTCGTCGGCTCGATAGTCGCGCCGTGAGATCGCGCGGACCGGCGACGGAATCGATCCGCGAGGCGAACGGCGATTCGGGCGAGAGACGTACGGATTCGTAGATCGATTCAAAAAGATGATGATAATCATATGAAAACACTAAGTAACTCGAAACGGGGCGACGCGGTCGTTTCGGATTCGGCCGACGGGGGAAACGCGAGCGAATCGGTTTTGGTCGACGAGCCGACGATCGCCTGGTGTTTGTTTCATCGATCGGGGACGGCTTACGCGGTTCCGCTTGAGTATGTGGTCGAGGTGGTGACGGTCGAGCGGTTGACGCCGGTACCGGCGGGGCCCTCGGGAATCAGCGGGGTGATCGCGCATCGGCGTGACGCGGCGCCGGTGCTCGATTTGGCGGACGTCGAGGTTTCGGGGCGCGATCGTGTTGAAGGGATGAACAGGGGATCTTCGGCGTTGGTCGAGGACGACGAGGGGGTGACGGTCGTGGTGCTAAAGACGCCGCGCGGGGTGTGGTGTTTGCGGATCGATCGCGTGGGGACGACGGTTGTGGTGGATCCCGCGAGCCGGTGGGATCGCGATCGTTCACCGAACGGGGGCGCGATCGCGGCGGGATCGCTCGATCGCGGGGCGAAGGTTCACACGGTGGTCGATCCCGAGAAGATTTGGCTCGCGGCGCGCGAGCGGGTGGAGCGATCGTACGATCGTCGCGGAGGCGAAGGATCGTCTCGGATACATATTGGTAATTTATGATATTAACAGAATCGTCGGAATCATACTTGGAGGATGCGTGATGGGTTTGGGACTGAGCGGGCGGGTCTCTTCGAGCAAGTCGGGGATAATCGTCGGTCTCGCGGCGGGTTTCGCCGGGGGCGCGGCGACGATCGTCGGATCGCGGTTTTTGGGATCGACCGTGGGCGGATTGATCGGGGTTTGCATCGCGACGGTTTTGGGCGGGGTCGCGGTCGAATCGAGGTCGCGTCGGTTGCGCGGGAGGGTTTCGGAGGCGCTCGGTCGGCTCGCCTCGGGGACGCGCACGGACGCGTTGCGACGCGGCGAAGCCGCGGGCAGACTTTCCCGACCAGGCGGGCTTGGAGAAGCGCCTGACCGAGGACGCTGCCTCGGTCGTGGTCGACCCCGACGTCGACCTCGTGGTCGAGCTGATCGGTGGCATCGAGCCCGCGCGGACGCTCGTGCTCCGCGCGCTCGCCGCGGGCAAGCCCGTCGTGTCGGCGAACAAGGAGCTCCTCGCCTCGAACGCGGGCGAGCTGCTCGCCGCCGCCGGCGTCGCCGGGGTCGACCTGCTCTTCGAAGCTTCTGTGGCCGGGGCGATCCCGCTCGTCCGCCTGCTGAACGAGTCGCTCGCCGGCGAGCACATAACCAGGCTGTCGGGCATCGTGAACGGGACGACCAACTACGTCCTCACCCGGATGAGCGAGGACGGGCTCGAGTACTCGGAGGCGCTCGGAGAGGCACAGCAGCTCGGGTATGCCGAGGCGGACCCGACAGCCGATGTGGAGGGCTACGACGCCGCCGCCAAAGCCGCGATACTCGCGGGAATCGCCTTCGACGCAGACGTCGTCGCGTCGGACGTGTTCCGCGAGGGAATCACCAACATCGGTCCCGACGACATCGCGTTCGCCCGCCGTCTCGGCTACGAGGTGAGACTTCTCGCCGTCGCCGAACGCACCTCGCCGCCTGAAGGGGAGACCGGCTCTTCCCGGCATCCCGGCATCTCCGTCAGGGTCCACCCGGCGATGGTCCCGCAGACCCATCCCCTCGCGAGCGTCCGGGGTCCCTTCAACGCGGTCTTCCTCGACGGGGCCGCCGCCGGCGAGCTCATGGTCTACGGGCGTGGGGCGGGCGGCCTCCCCACGGCGAGCGCCGTTCTCGGCGATGTGATCGACGCGGCCCACCACCTGCGTGAGGGGGGCCGCGGACGCGCAGTGCGCCGCCGAGCTCCGGCGCTCACGCCGATGCTCGCGCTGCGCACGCAGTACTACCTCTCGATCGACGTCCTCGACCGGCCCGGCGTGCTCGCGGCCGTCGCCTCGCTCTTCGGCGAGCACGACGTCTCCATCCGCTCGATGGAGCAGGTCGGTCTCCGCGGCGAGGCACGGCTCCTGTTCATCACCCACAGCGCGCTCGAGGCCGACATGCAGGCGACGCTGCGAGCGCTGTCCGATCTAGACGTCGTCGAGAGGGTCCGCTGCATGCTCCGGATCTTCTCCTGAGGAGGGCGGTTGGGGCAGCCTGGCTGGAAGGGAGTCATCGAGGAGTACCGCTCCTTCCTTCCCGTGGATGAGACGACGCCAGTCGTCACCCTGTTCGAGGGTGGTACTCCCTTGGTGCCGGCACCCCGTCTGTCGGAGCGGGTGGGAGCCGAGGTACGACTGAAGGTCGAAGGCGCCAACCCCACAGGCTCCTTCAAGGACCGGGGGATGACCCTCGCGATCTCGAAGGCGGTCGAGGCCGGTGCCGAGGCCGTCATGTGTGCCTCCACGGGCAACACGGCCGCCTCCGCCGCGGCCTACGCCGCCCGGGCGGGCATCCGGTGCGTCGTCGTCATCCCTGAGGGCCACGTGGCGCTCGGCAAGCTCTCGCAGGCGCTCGTGCACGGCGCGGAGGTCGTGCCCATCCACGGGTCGTTCGACGACGCTCTCGCCATCGTGCGCGACATCGAGGCGGTCGGCCCGGCGGTGGTCGTGAACTCGATCAACCCTCACCGGGTGATGGGCCAGATGTCCGGCGCGTTCGAGATCGTGGACGAGCTCGGTGACGGGCCCGAGGTCGTGTGCATCCCTGTCGGCAACGGCGGCAACATCACCGCGCACTGGCGCGGGTACGTCGAGTACCGGAGCATGGGTCGGGCGCGGACTCTTCCCCGGATGTTCGGTTTCCAGGCGGCCGGAGCGGCGCCCATCGTGGAGGGTCGGGTCATCGAGGAGCCGGACACCGTCGCTACGGCTATCCGCATCGGCAATCCGGCGTCCTGGTACGCGGCGGCCGCGGCCGCGAGCGAGTCCGGCGGCGCCGTGGAGAAGGTCACCGACGAGGAGATCGTGCGGGCCTACCGCCTTCTCGCCGCCGAGGAGGCGGTCTTCTGCGAGGCTGCGTCGGCAGCCTCGGTGGCCGGACTCTTGAAGACGGGCGCGCCGGCCGGCTGCCGGGTGGTCTGCGTGCTTACCGGCAACGGGCTCAAGGATCCGACCCTCGCCATGAGCCACGTGACGGTGCCCCAGGCGGTCGACGCCACCTCGGCCTCGGTGCTTCGTGCCCTCGGGTGGTGAGCCAGCCCGCTTCTGGGAATGCATGTCGGCGAAGGAGGGTTACACTCTTTGTGGTCCCGCAACGCGGGGTACCTGAGGCGATGACAGTCGTTGTCAGGTGTTGTTGCCCCGGGGGGCGCTCGGCACTACCATCGGTAGGGCCTTCGCTCAGCGCTGCGGGCTGCTCCCCTCGTCAGGTTTCGTGAAGACGAGCACAGCCGAGGGAGGGATCGCCGGGACGTCTTCCGCCGTTTCTCGACCGCACTCCTTTCTGGGTTATCCGTAAGGGGCGATCCCTCCGGCTGACGACGTCACGCAGGGCCATGGCTCAAGGAGCACTGGCCGGCTGCTCGATCGTGTGCGACGGAGCGGCGGCAGAGAAGAGACACCAGCAGCTCGGGTAACCGAATGCTTCAAGTATCAAAGAGAGGAAGTCGATGAGCGGAGAGCAGCTCGAGCGTTCGATTCTGGAACGCAAGGAGCGCGAGGAGCTCAAGGCGATCGCAAACGCGATGTCGCTCGACCCTCCAGCACGATCGAAGAAGGCCGACCTCGTCGACCAGATCCTTCGGGCGGCGGGCGTCGAAGTCGACAGCTCCGGCAACGGGGCGGTGTCCGGTGGCGCCGTCGAGGGGAACGGCGAAGGA
>JAJYYT010000260.1 GCA_021800645.1 Actinomycetes bacterium | reverse complement strand
GCCCAAGACGCGAGAAGCGGTCCAGAACGAGCGCTCGGAGACCGAGGACGGCCGCCCCAAGGACAAGGCCTTTTACGAAGAGGCGATGGCCAAGGCCTTCGCCCAGGGCCGGCGCGTGCTGCGCGAGGACGGCGTGGGCTCCGTCGTTTTCGCCCACAAGACCACCGAGGGCTGGGAGGCGCTGCTCTCCGGTCTGATCCGCGGCGGCTGGACCATCACCGGCTCCTGGCCAATCGCCACGGAACGTCCCGGCCGCCTACGCTCACAGGAGTCCGCCGCCCTGGCCACCAGCGTCCACCTCATCTGCCGCCCGCGTCCCGACGACGCGCCCGTCGGCGACTGGGCCGACGTCCTGCGCGAGCTGCCGACCCGCGTCGGCGACTGGATGGAGCGGCTGCAGCGTGAGGGCGTCCGCGGCGCCGACCTCGTCTTCGCCTGCATCGGGCCGGCGCTCGAGATCTTCAGCCGCTACAGGAAAGTCGAGACCGCCGAGGGGCGCGAGGTCACGCTCGCCGAGTACCTGGAGAAGGTCTGGGAGGTCGTCGGTCGGGCGGCCCTGACCCAGGTCCTCGGCGCCGGCGAGCACGGAGCCGGGGCGCTCGAGGAGGACGCCCGCCTGACGGCGCTCTTCCTGTGGACGCTCCAGGGTTCGAACGGCACGGCGGCCCCGGCCGGGGCGGCCGAACCGACGGCCGATGCGACCGACGAGGGCGAGGCAGATCAGGAAGGCGCCGACGAGGACGAGGACCACGAAGATGATGCCCGCGGCCGCACGCCGAAGGGGTACACGCTCGTCTTCGACGTCGCCCGCCGGTTCGCCCAGCCCCTCGGGATCCACCTCGACGATTGGGAGGGGCGGATCATCGAGACGAAGAAGGGGGCCGTCCGCCTCCTGCCGGTGGCCGAGCGCGCCCGCCAGCTCTTCGGTTCGGGGGGCGCCCGGGTGATGGCCGAGCGGCTGGAGAGCTCTGCTGGGTCGGCGGCGCAGCTGTCGCTGTTCGCCGGACTGGAGCCGATCTGGTCGGCCCGAACCCGGCGGGGCGGCCTGACAGTCGATCTGACGGCCGACGCCGCGCACGCCACGCGCCGGGAGGGGACGACGCTCGACCGCGTCCACGCCGCGATGCTCCTCCAGGCGAGCGGCCAGTCGACCGCCCTGCGGAACCTCCTGGCCGCCGAGCAGGAGCGCGGCCCGGAGTTCCTCCGCCTGGCCAACGCGCTCTCGGCCCTCTACCCTCGCGTCAGCGAGGAGAAGCGCCTCCTCGACGCGATGCTCCTCGCGGTCCCGAGGTAAGGAGCGGCCATGGCAGATCCGATCACCGAGTTCGTGGTGACGGCGCATGCGGCCCTGGAGATGCGGCGCCGAGGGATCGACGACGCGAGCCTTCGACGTGTGCTGGCCGCGCCCGAGCAACGGGAGGCCGTGCGCCCGGGACGAGATGTCCTGCAGTCGCGCATCGAACTCGAAGGCAGGGACTACCTTGTTAGGGTGTTCGTCGACGTGGACCGGAACCCCGCCGAGGTGGTCACCGCCTACCGCACGAGCAAGATCGCCAAGTATTGGAGGAAAGGCCCATGAAGGTCACCTACGACCACCGGACCGACACGCTCACCGTCGTCCTCAAGGAGGGCCCGCCCGTCGCCGAGAGTGACGAGGACAAGCCAGGGGTGATCCTCGACTATGACGACGAGGGCAACCTGCTCGCCATCGAGATCCTCGACGCGTCGCGCCACGTCACTGAAGCGCGCAAGATCGAGTACCAGACGACGGCGTGAGTCTCGCGATCTGGCAGATCTCGGGTGGCCCGGCGTCGCGTTCGTATGCGGACGTCTTCCTGAAGTACGGCGTCGCGTTGATCGGTCCGGGAGACGGCGGACCGTGGTCTCCCGAACGGTACGCTCACGACTTCGCGCTGCAGGGCTTCGTCGGGCGATTCGCCGAGGAGATGCAGGTCGGCGACGCACTTCTGTTGCGCACCGGCCCGAAGACCGTCTGCGCCGTCGGCCTCGTCGCCAGTGAGTACCTCTATCTCGAGCAGTTCGACGATGTGAACGGCTGGGACCTCCAGCATGCGCGGCGCGTGCGCTGGTGTCCGCTGCCGGAGGAGTACACGTTCGCTGAGCCGGTCTTCGGTGGCAGCCCGACCCGCTGCTCGAAGGTGTTGTAGCCAGAGGCGGTCGATTTCGTCGAGCGGTTCGTCAACTCGCCGCCCACTCGCTGGCAGGCGGTCCCACTCCCGGGCCTGCCGCCCGAGGGGCCGCCCCTGGACGACGTACCGGCTGCGCGCCGGGGCATCGTCGCCTAGGCCTGCGATCTCGTGCCGCTGCTCCGGGACGCACGTGCCGTGAGGGGGCGCTCGAGCAGGCGACGGCCTATATGGGGTCGGTCGGTGTGCTGGGCGACGTCGTGGTGACCGATGGTGTTCGTTACCGCCTGTATGACGGCCGGCGCGACTTCGCCCACGTGGCCTACGCGAACTTGGCGCGGCCGAAGCAGTCCGCGGTCGCCCTCTTCGAACGCATCGCTCGGTGATAGGCTCGCCGAGAGGAACGGGACGCTGGAGACCTCGTCCGTGCGTCCAGTCCCTCCGTCCGGTTATCGGCCTCTCATGGCCGTATCCTACGAACAGCAAGGAGAAGCGGCCCTTTGGGCTCCGACGTACGGGAGTGCCTGATGAGCGCGATTCCGGTCGTAACCGGGACGGTGCGCGCGAAGATCGACGAGATGATTCGCCGCATCGTGGAGCACGAGCGCCCAGAGAAGATCATCCTGTTCGGGTCACGCGCCACCGGCCAGGCACGCCCGGACAGTGACGTCGACGTCATGGTCGTGGTCCGCGGCGAAGAGGATCCGCGGCCGATCGCCGTGCGCCTCTACCGGCTGCTGGCCGGGACGGGCATTCCCAAGGACATCATGGTCGTCACGACTCACGAGTTCGAAACCCAGCGGCGCATGCCGGGGACCGTCGTCTACGCAGCGGCTCACGAAGGCCAGGTGCTCTATGAGCGTCCCGCCTGACGTTGCCGAGGTTGTCCGGCGGTGGGTTGAGAAAGCGGAACATGACCTGCGGAACGCTCAGTACACACTCACCCTGCAGGATGACTGCCCCTTTGACACAGTCTGCTTTCACGCCCAGCAGTGCGCCGAGAAGTACTTGAAGGCCCTGCTCATCTTCCACGGTATCGACTCGCCCCGAACCCACGATCTCACGGAACTGTTGCCGCTTCTGCCACCGAGTGTGGCGGCAGGGGTAGACGCAGACGGGCTGGCGCAGCTCACGCCGCTTGGGGTGAGTGTGCGGTACCCCGGGCTGTCGCCCGACCCTGACCGTCAGGAGGCCATGCGAGCGGTGGAGATTGCCAGACGCGTTCGAGCGGCAGTCCGGGGATCCCTGCCGTTGGAACTACCGGGCTGACGGGCGGGCCGCGATGGATCCCTGGTACAAGGCCGTCACCCCGCGCCGGGAGGTTCGGGAGGGCCGCTCGTTCAATCCCGACGAGTTCGCGATCGCCCTCGAGCAGGTGGTGGCGGGCATCGCGCCCGACGACTACCGCGACCCGCGCCAGTTCTTCGAGCGGACCGTCTTCACGCGGGCGCTCCGCGAGCACACCGCCATGGTCCTCCGCCGGCTCGACGGCCAGACCGCCGACACGTCCCCGGTCCTCACCCTCGTCACCCAGTTCGGCGGCGGCAAGACACACACCCTGACCGCCCTATACCACCTCGTCACGGTCGGTCCGGCCGCCCGAGAGCTGCCGGGTATCCGCCAGCTCCTCACGGATGCTCGACTGGCCCAGGTGCCCTCCGCGCGCCCGGCGGTGTTCGTCGGCAACGCCTGGGACCCGCACGAAGGCGTTGAGACGCCGTGGATCGATCTCGCCCGCCAGCTCGCTGGCGAGACGGGCGTGGCGATCCTCGGGCCGGCGGCGAAGGAGGCGCCACCGGGGACGGAGAC
>JAJYYT010000259.1 GCA_021800645.1 Actinomycetes bacterium | reverse complement strand
GAGGGCTGGTTCTCGTGGCGTGGGAGGGGGGAGACGGCCCGTTTCGCCTTGGCCGTCGCCACCGGCCCGTGAGCTCGACGGGTGGTGCAATTCCTTATGCCGAGAGGGTGCGCGCGGCAAGAGCGAGGATCGAAAGGCGCATAACTGACGCCGGAGGGGATCTTCGGCGCATCACGATCGTCGCAGTGACCAAAGGCCACGGCCCTGAGGCCGTCCTCGCCGCGAGAGATGCCGGCATCGCCGACATCGGCGAGAACTATGCCGCCGAGCTCGTCTCGAAGGCCGGGACCATCGGTGCCGAAACCGCTGTCCGCTGGCACTACCTGGGGGCGATCCAGCGCAACAAGATCCCCCGGCTGGCGCCGATCGTCTCGGTCTGGCAGTCACTCTCCCGGGTCGAGGAGGCCGTCGCGATCGCCCGGCGCAGTCCCGGCACGGCGCCGGAGGTGTTCGTCGAGGTCGACCTCACCTCGGCTCCCGGGCGCGGGGGCTGCCCCCCCGATCAGCTCGCCTCCGTCGTCGACGGGGCGCGAGGAGCCGGCTGCCGCGTGCGCGGGCTCATGACCGTGGCCCCCCTCGTAGGGACGTCTGCTGCAGAAGGCGCGACGGCCGAGATGGCCGAGGGGGCTAAGAGGGAGGCCGCCCGGCGGGCGTTCGGCAGGTGCGCGGAGCTGGCTCGGGAGCTCGGCCTCGACGAGCTCTCGATGGGGATGACGGCCGACCTCGAAGAAGCCGTCGCCGCCGGGACGACCATGGTGCGCATCGGAACCGCGCTGTTCGGGCCCCGGAGGCCGAAGGTCCCCACATAGCCGGCCCGTCCCTGCAACAATGACGGGCGGAGGAGGGTCGAAATGGCACCATTCATGCACAAGGCGCTGCAGTACCTCGGTCTGAAGGACATCGACGACGAGGAGTTCTACGACGACGAGGAAGTCGACGAGCCGACGGCGGCCCATCGCCGTACGACCTATCCAGACGGTGCGTCCGAGCCCCAGGCCTCGAACGGCCCGGTGGCCACGGTCCGACCTCTCGTCCGGGAGCAGGCAGAGACGAACGGTCGACACACGAGCGTCGTGCGTCCTCTCGTGAGCCAGCGCCAGATGAAGCCTCAGGTCGTCGCGCCGGTGCGCTTCTCGGACGCGCAGGAGATAGGCGACCTCGTGAAGTCGAACCACCCGGTCATCGTCAACCTGCAGGCGAGCGAGCGAGACCTGGCCCGCCGGATGATCGACTTCTGTTCCGGACTCACCTATGCGCTCTCCGGGTCGATGGAGAAAGTCGCCGAGCAGGTGTTCCTGCTCACACCCTCGAACGTCGAGGTGTCGCTCGAGGAGCGCCAACGGCTGCAGGAGCGAGGGCTCTTCCACTCCTGAGGCCGCTCGTCCCGGTCGGAGCCGTGCCGGGCGGACGGGCGATCGGGCAGAGAGCCGCTCGGGTGTGCGGACGGTGAGCCGGTACGCGCCGTCCACCGGCCGACGGTCGGACGCAGGCGACGAGGCGCTACGGTCGGACGGCACTAAAGGAAGGAAATCGACCCTTGGTCGTTTCGATCATCCGTTATGTTCTCTACGCGTTCGTCATCTGCCTCTGGGTGCAGGCTCTCCTGTCCTGGTTCCCGCTCTCGCCCGGCGGCATCGGGTCGCGTGTCGGCCGCGCACTCGGGACCGTCACGAACCCGGTCTTGCGGCCGGTGCGGCGGATCCTTCCGCCGATGCGGGCAGGTGGAGGTGCACTCGACCTCTCGCCGCTGCTCGTCTCGATAGTCGCCCTCGTCTTGATCCGCGTGATCTGAGCCGTCCGCGGCGCTCGGCGCCGTGCGACGAGTTCAATCCACACTCCGCCGGCTCACTGCTGGTACGTTTCGAAGGCATGGAAATCTCCGCCAAGGTGCTACGCGAAGTCGAGTTCAGCGGGAGCCTTCGCGGCTACAACACTGATGAGGTAGACGAGTTCCTGGAGCAGGTGGCTCTCGCCGTCGACGGCCTGCAGGCGGAGCTGCGCGCCGCCAACGAGAGGGCACAAGAGCCATCAGAGCTGCCGGTGCAGACCGAGTCGGACATCGACGAGTCGCTCCGCCGCACCCTCGTCCTCGCCCAGCGCACCGCCGACCTCGCCATAAAGGAAGCGAAGGACGAGGCCGCTCTCCTGCTCGATAGGGCCCGGGAGGAAGCCGAGACCACGCTGCAGGACGCCAAGGCGAGAGCCGAGAAGGTCGGTGCGGAGGCAGAGCGTCGGCACCGGGAAGAGGTGATCCGTCTCACGAGCGCACGTGACGAGCTGAAGGGCGAGGTCGAGACCCTGCTCAGTCTCCTGCAGGCCGAGCGCGAACGGCTCACCGAGTCGCTCGAGGCGGCGCTTCGCTATGTCGAGCGGAGTCTCACACCCTCAGCCGAGCTCACCGCGCTCCCGTCGATCGGGGCGCGGCCTGCACCGAACGGTGCGGAGGAGGCGGGGTCTCTTCTCGAGGAAAGGGCTGGCACAGAAGCCGAGAAGACCGTGCCCGAGGAGGAGAGCCAGAGTGAAGAGCAGATCGACGAGGTGGAGGCTGCCATCGCGGCTGACGCGGCCGCGGCAGCGCCGGGCGCCCCTGACCCCGTTACCGGCGGCCCGATGAGCGACGAGTTCGATCTCGACGACGACCCCTGGGGCCCGCCTATCGGCGACCCGCCTGACCTCCTCAGACCGACGCTCACGGCGCTTCCCTCCTTCGAGGAGTACGGCGCCCAGGAGGGGCGAGGCGGCAGCGGGCCGACCGGCTGACACCGGGGCGGCCAGACCACGTCTGCCTGCCACGGCAGAGGGCGCCCCGGACGCTACTTGCTCTTGTTGACGGCGATCCAGACGGTGAGCCCGTCCCCCACGACGCCAGAGGTGATCTCGTGCGGTTTACCGTCCTCGTGGGTGACCCAAGCGACCTCTTCGGCGAGTGTCTCGGCACCCACGTAGCCGCCCCACCTCATGAGACCGTCCAGCGTCTCGTTCGAAGCAAAGACCGTGAGCTCGATCCTGTCGCTCACATCCAAGCCCTCGTCGCGTCGCGCCTTTTGCACGTGGCGCACGAGATCCCTGGCCGCCCCCTCCCAGTAGAGCTCGCCGTCCGTCGAGAGGTCCAGCGCGACGACGCCGGTGCCGCGCTCGAGCACCCTTGTCGTCTTCTCGTCCACCGGGCGCAGCCGCAGCGTGTACTCGTCGGTCAGGAGCGCATGACCGGCCGCCTCGACACCGCTCTCAGTGCGACGCCAGTCGCCACGCCGCACGGCAGCGATGACGTCCTGGGTCGCAGGGCCGAGCCGGGGGCCGAGCGTGGCAGGCACCACGGCGAGGACCTGCTCTGCCAGCCCGGCCGGCTCGTCGGTGAGGTGCACCTCCTTCACGTTCAGCTCGTCGGCGATCAGCTCGGAGAGCGGGCCGAGCCCTGCTGCGCCGGGGGACGAGACGGTGAGCGAGCGCAGCGGCAAGCGGGCGCGCAGGCCGGCAGCCTTGCGGAGCGCGTGCCCTGCCGAGCAGATGTCCCTCACGAGGTCCATGTCCCTCACGAGCTCCGGGTCGTCGGGGAGCGCCGAGGAGTCCGGCCACGGGGCGAGGTGCACGCTCCGGGCGCCGGTGAGTCCTCTGTACACGGCCTCTGTCACGAACGGCAGGAACGGTGCCGCCGTTCGGCAGAGCACGTCGAGCACCGTGTGCAGGGTGTCGTACGCGGCGATCTTGTCGGGATCGGCCGCGTCGTCGCCTTCGCCGGCCGACCGCCAGAAGCGGTCGCGGCTGCGGCGCACGTACCAGTTCGTGAGCGCGTCGAGAAACGACGTTATGGCAGCTGCCGCAGAGGCGAGCTCGTAGCGGTCCATGCTGGCGGTGACCTCGTCCACGAGCTGACGCGCCTTCGCGAGGACGTACCGGTCGAGCAATCCCTCCGGGTCCGTACGCCACTCGCCCCTCAGCTCGTCGGCGTTCGAGTAGAGGGACAGGAAGTGCCAGG
>JAJYYT010000258.1 GCA_021800645.1 Actinomycetes bacterium | reverse complement strand
GGCAGAGCCTCGACCACGCCGAGAACGTCGGCGCCTGCGTCAGCGAGGTGCGCGGCGACCGCGAAGAGGAGCGGTCCGGACCCCGCGACCAGCAACCGGCGGCCCACGAGCTGGTCGTGGGCAGACAGGAGCGCCTGCGCGCCACCAGCGGTGACGACGCCGGGGAGGTCCCAGCCGGGGAAGGGGGCTACCAGCTCGGTGGCGCCCGGAGCGAGCACCACGGCAGTCGCCTCGACCCGCCTTCCGTCCTCGAGCCATCCCGCGACGCCGTGCGGTCCGGTCCGGAGCTGCCAGACGGCGGACCCGGTTGCGACGAAGAGCGCTGGCGCCCCGGCGAGCCTCGGGTAGCGGGCCGTCAGTCTCGGGCCGAGGGGCGCGACGCCGCCGGCTTCGTCCGACGACGGCTGGCGTAGCAGCTGTCCGCCCAGTCGGTGAGCGTTGTCGACGAGCACGACGGAGACGCCCCGTGCGACCGCGGCATCGGCGGCCGACAAGCCCGCCGGGCCACCCCCGATCACGAGGACGTCGCCGCGGAGGGGTCCCCCGTCCTCGGACGACCTCGGCCCCGACGATGCCCCGTGCGGCGGCGGGATCGCGCTCGAGCCGAGAGACGCAGACGTCCGGACCGCGTCGCCATCTTGCAACGGCGTGAGGCACGCACGTACCGCGTGCGCGTCGCCCACGTCGACCAGGCAGTCGAAGCAGCTGCCGATCCCGCACAGAAGGCCCCGTGCTGCCCCCAGGGATCGGGTGCGACGCCACGAGCTGATGCCGTTGGCCATGAGGGCCGAGGCCACGCTGGCCCCGCGGGGCGCGTCGAGCGGCCGGCCGTCGAAGGTGAACCGCAGCATGGGGGCTCGTGCGTCAGGCACGGGTCACGCGCTCCTCGGCGCTCGAGAACCGAGCAGGGTCGAACGGCTCCAGCTCGACTGGCGGCGTGGTCTTCTCGAGGAGACACTGCAGCGCTTCGGCGGTCGCGAGCGAAAGACCGATGCCTGCCCCCTCGTGCCCGGTCGCATGCAAGAGCCCGGGAACTCGCGCGTCCCAGCCGATCGCCGGGAGGCGATCGGGCGTGGCCGGACGGAAGCCGACGTAGGTGCGGAGCAGCCGGACGCCGGCCAGTCCTGGGAAGAGGCTGATTGCGCGTGCGGCGATGGTGGCGACGATCTCGGGGATAGGGAGCGTCGACCAACCCGCGAGCTCGCGCGAGGAGCCGAGCAGCATCGTCCCGCTCTGCGTCGACTCCACGACGCTCGAGCACCGCCATCCCTCGTCGGCGCTGTGGATCGAGCCGACGTAGTCGGCCTCGTAGACCTTGTGGGCCGTGATGACGGGCACCGGTTCGGTCACGAGGACGTGTCCCCTGCGCGGAGCAAGAGGGAGGTCCGATCCGAGCCGAGCTGCGAGCTCTCCCGCCCACGGTCCAGCGGCATTGACGACCGCGGTGCCGACACGCAACGAGCCGAGCGTCGTCTCGAGCGCGCGCGTGCCCCGAGGCAGGTCGTGCCACCCGCGTGCCTCGGCCCCCCGCACCATGCAGCAGCAGCCGTTCGCGGCGGCCCGTGCCAGCTGATGGGCAACCGCCAGCATGGGCTGCACCTGGGCGTCGTCCTCGTAGAACAGCGCCCCGGCGAGCTGTGCACTGAGGTGGGGCTCGACGTCGGCCAGATCGGCCCCTTCCAGCCGCTGGACGCTGACCCCGGCTCCCTCCTGTGCTGCGGCGAGGTCGTAGAGCGCGGCGAGCTGGGCGGCGTCCCGTGCCACGACCAGCCCGCCCTTGCGCTCGAGCTCGATCCCGTGCGCAGCCTCGGCATCGAGCTCCTGCCAGAGGGCGAGGCTGCGCATCGCCAGGGCCAGCTCGGCGCCCGGGAGCTTGTCCGAGACGAGGAGGTTCCCCTCGCCCGACGAGCTGGTTCCTGCCGCGGGCGCGGAACGCTCCAACAGGCACACGTCGGCACCTGCTGTCGCAAGCCGCGCTGCGACGGCGGTGCCCACGATGCCGGCGCCCACGACGACGACGTCTGCTCCCGCGGGGAGCTCGTCACACCACCTCGGAACCGCGAGGTCGGTCAATCCTGTCGACCGAGGAGGAACCCCGTCGGGTAGGGATCGTCGGGGTCGAGCAGGTAGCTCGCGAGCCCGGTGATCCAGGCCCTCCCACAGAAGGTCGGCAGGACCGCATCGAAGTCGCCGACGGTCGTCGTGCCGATGAGCCGCCCAACGAAGCGGGAGCTGATCACCGACGCGTGCACGTAGTCCTGATCGAGACCGAGCTGCCCGCGGGCGTGGAGCTGCGCCATGCGCGCGCTGGTGCCCGTGCCGCACGGCGAGCGGTCGAGCCAGCCCGGCTGGATCGCCGTGGCGGCGCGGCCGGACACCTCGCTGTCGCCGGGCTCGGTCAGGATCACGTGACGGCACTCGTCGACCGTGGGGTCCTCAGGGTGGCAGAACTCCAACTGCTCGTTGACCGCGCGCATGACGTCGAGCCCTGCCCCGATGAGCCGGTCGTGCAGGCTCGGGTCGACGCGCAGGCTGAGTGAGGCTGCCGGGACGATGGCGTAGAAGTTCCCGCCCCATGCGAGGTCCAACTGCACCTGGCCGATCCCCGGGACCTCGACCGTCGCGTCGCGTAGGTGCAAATAGGCGGGGACGTTGCTGATCGTGACGCTGGCTGCGTGGCCCTCGCGCACGTCGACCGAGGCGCGCACGAGCCCTGCGGGCGTGTCGAAGTGGATGACGGTGGTCGGCTCGTCGACCTCCACCATCCCGGTCTCCACGAGCACGGTGGCCGCGCCGATGGTGCCATGCCCGCACATGGGGAGGCAGCCCGACACCTCGATGAAGACGATGCCGACGTCCGCGTCCGGCCGGGTGGGTCGCTGCAGGACGGCGCCGGACATCGCGCTGTGCCCGCGGGGCTCGTGCATGAGGAAACGGCGGACGTGGTCGCGCTCTTGGATGGCGAAACGCCGCCGATCGGCCATCGTGTCGCCGGGCAGCTCGCCGAAGCCGCTCGTCACCACCCGCGTCGGCATGCCCTCGGTGTGGCTGTCGACGGCGGTGATGACCAGGCTGGAACGCAACTACCGGCTCTCGAGGAAGCTGCGGACCTCGTCGCGCACCTGGGCGGCGTCTTGGGGCACGAGCGGCAGGCGTGGTAGGCGCACCGAGCCTCCGACGAAGCCGGTCTCGTCCATCGCCAGCTTGATTGCCTGCACGAACCGCGGGTCTGCGTCCCAGCGCAGGAGCGGAAGCATCCGTAGGTAGAGGCTGATCGCGTCGTCCCACCGACCGGCGCGGCAGAGCTCGTAGAGCTCGACGGACTCTGCCGGCAGGGCGTTGGCAAAGCCGGCGATCCAGCTCGTCGCGCCCATGAGAGCCGCCTCGACGTAGACGTCGTCGCAGCCGCAGATGACCTGGAGGCGGGGGGCAGACTGGTGGATGGCTGCGACGCGGCGGACGTCCTGGGAGAACTCCTTGACGGCGACGACCCCGTCGATGTCCGCCAGTCGAGACAGCAGGCTCGGCGTGAGATCGACCCGGGTCGAGAAGGGGTTGTTGTAGGCGATGATCTCCACCCCCGTTTTCGCCACTTCCTTGAAGTGCGCCACGACCTCGTCGCCGGTGGGGGTGTGAGCCGTCGGGGGAAGGCACATGACCGCCCGGCATCCGAGCGAGGCTGCCGCATCTGCCCAACGTCGGGCCTCCGCGGCGGACTTGCCCGAGACGCCCGGCACGACCTCGACGCGTCGCGCGGCAGCGTCGAGGGTCGCCTTCATCACGCTTGCACGCTCGTCGCCGGTGAGCGCCTCGTACTCCCCGAGCGATCCGCACGGCACGATGCCGTGCACGCCGTGCTCGATCAGCCGCTCGCAGTTGCGGGCCAGGGAGTCGAGATCGAGGATCCCGTCCTGGTCGAACGGCGTGACCGTGGCCACGTACACGCCTTCGAACCTCGGCTCAGCTCTGTCCATGCGGTCGCCTCCG
>JAJYYT010000257.1 GCA_021800645.1 Actinomycetes bacterium | reverse complement strand
GACGGCGAGACTGCCGAGATCGAGGATCTCGGATCGACCAACGGCACCCTGGTCGAAGGCGTGGAGGTCGCCGGCCGCCGTCGACTCCAGCCCGAGGAGCTGCTCCAAGCCGGCGAGAGCCTTCTCACGTTGCGCCGCGCTCGCGCGGGCGGCCCACGCCTCTCCTCCGGGGAGGAGGCAGGATCGCTGTACTTCAACCGCCCGCCGCGGATCACCCAACCAGCCAGGACGACCCAGCGCGAGCCGCCGGAACCTCCGAGCGAGCCCAGGCGCATGCGGTTCCCCTTGATCTCCATGATCGCGCCACTGGCCATCGGCGTCGTCACGTACTTCGTGTTCAAGAGCCCCCTGTTCTTGCTGATGGCCGCCATGTCTCCGGTGATGGGCCTCGCCAACTTCTTCGGGGACCGCTTCGGCCAGGGGCGAGAGCACCGCCAGGCGATGGCTCGCTACGAGCAGCAGATGGAGGCTCACAGGATCGCTGTCGATCTCGAGGCAGCGCAAGGCGTCGCAGGGCGTCGCGCGGCGACACCGGATGCCGCGGAGCTGGTTGCAATCGCGTCCAAGCGATCTGCGCGGCTGTGGGAGCGTCGCCCGGGGGACGCGGACTTCCTGCTGGTGCGGACGGGCTTCGGCGAGCTGGCAGCCGGTGGTCCCGATGCCGGTGGTCCCGGCTCCGGTGGTCCGGACGCCGGCGGTCCTGATGCCGGCGGTCCTGCGCCTGCTGCCAAGCCCCCGAGTGCTGACGGCGAGAATCCTCATCCCTTTGCCGGTCCTCCCGCCGGCGCTCCGAAAGGTCTCGCCGATGGATCCCGACCAGGCCCGCAGCCAGTCGTACCCCTGACGGTGTCCCTGAAGGACGCTGGAGTGCTCGGGGTGTGCGGGGATCGAGTCCGCGCGCTCGCCCTGTGCCGGCATCTGGTGTCCCAGCTCGCCGTCCTCCACAGTCCCGACGAGGTGCGCGTCGTGCTCCTGGCCGCGCCCGAGAACGCAGGCGCGTGGGAGTGGTCGAAGTGGCTACCCCATCTCGACCCGAGCGGTCTGAGCACGTCGTGCAGCCGGCTGGCGGGCTTCACGCTCGGAGAGGCGCAGGCGCGCCTCTCCGAGGTGCGTGAGCTCGTAGGACGGCGCCTGGAGGGAGGGCGGGGCCAGGCATCGTTGATCTCGGGGGGACGCGATAGCGAACGCCAGGGCCAGGTTCCTGCCGTGGTGCTGGTCGTGGACGGAGCTCGACGCCTGCGCCACGTCCCCGACCTGCGCTCAGTGCTCGAGGACGGCCCCGCGGCGGGCGTCTACTCGATCTGCGTCGAGTCCGCGCGCTTGGACCTCTCCCGCGAGTGCCGGGCCGTCGTGGAGCTGCGGCCGGCAGGTTCGCTCGAGCTCGAGGCGCCCGACCTGGGCGCCATAAGGCGGGTGCTCCCGGACGGGCTCACGCTTGCGGAGAGCGAGCGGATCGCCCGGGCCCTCTGCCCGCTCCGTGACGCCGGGGCCATTTCCCGATCAGACACGTCCCTGCCTGACAACGTTCGCTACGTCGACCTGCTCCCAGGTGGCTTCCCGAGCGCTCACCAGCTAGCGGAGCGCTGGGCTGACGAAGGATTCCGCTCCAACCGCTTCCTGCTCGGCGTGGGCGAGGACGGTGCCGTCCACCTCGACCTTCGCTCCGACGGGCCCCACGGCCTGATCGCGGGTGCCACAGGCTCGGGAAAGAGCGAGCTCCTCCAGACGTTGGTGTGCTCCCTCGCGCTGGTGAACCGCCCCGACGCGCTGAACTTCGTTCTCGTGGACTACAAGGGAGGGAGCGCCTTTCGCGAGTGCGCGCGCTTCCCGCACACCGTCGGCGTGGTGACAGACCTCGACGGGCACTTGGTGGAGCGCGCGCTCACCTCGCTCGGTGCCGAGCTACGCCGGCGCGAGCACCTCTTCAGCGAGGCAGGTGCCACCGACCTCGAGGACTTCTGGAGGAAGGCGCCGCCAGGCCGCTTCCTCTCGCGGCTCGTGATCGTCGTAGACGAGTTCGCGGCCCTGGTGGCCGAGGTCCCCGAGTTCGTACAGGGTCTGGTCGACCTCGGCAACCGCGGCCGCTCCCTGGGCATACACGTCCTGCTGGCCACCCAGCGCCCTGCCGGCGTGGTCACCCAGGACATGAAGACCAACCTCCTCCTCAGGATCTGCCTCAGAGTCGCTAGTGCCACGGAGAGCATCGACGTCGTCGACTCCCCTCTCGCGACGGAGCTGGTAGCCCGGGGCCGGGCTTACGTACGCCACGGTGGGGCACTGGAGCTCGTTCAGGTCGGGAGGGTCGGCGGCCCCTTCATCGGGGAGCCTGGCACGGAGGTGACCTCGAGCGTTTGCGTGGCTCCCTTCGAGCTGGCGAGCCTGGCCGCCTCTCGGGACACGGGGCCGCCGTCGGACAGCGCCGGTGCCGACACCACGCGCACTGACCTGTCGACGCTTGCCGACGCTTTCAGCATGGCGAGCACGATCAGCTCCCTCCCTCCGCCGTTCGTCCCGTGGCTCCCTCCGCTGCCGACGCTCGTCCGCCTCGCCGACGTAGCGGCGCTCGACCATCCTGGTGCTGCTGCCGGCGCTTCGGGCGCTTCGGGTGCTGGCCCGGGGGTGCCGAGCATCTCGCCTTCGGGCGGGGGTCGGGTTGGCGAGAGTGCTTCGCCGCTTGCCGTGGCGGTAGGCCTCGCGGACTACCCGGCCGAGCAGTCGCAGCGCCCGCTCGTCGTAGACCTGGCGGAGCTCGGGAACCTGATGGTCATCGGAGGTCCCCGCAGCGGTCGTTCCGTGCTGCTCCGGACGCTGGCGGCTGCATTGGGGCTGCGCTGCTCACTGTCGGAGGTGCACATATACGGAATCGACGGCTCGACTGGGCTCCTCGCCCCGGTCCAGCAGCTTCCTCACTGCGGCGGCGTTGCCGGGGTAGGCGAGGCAGAGCGCGTTCGCCGGATGGTCCGCTTCCTTGCGGCAGAGGCGCGCCGGCGGCACGCGGTGCTGAACGCGGGCGGGTTCGCCTCCATCGCGGACCAGCGTGCTGCAGCCTCGCCGGGCGAAGCGTTGGCGTACATCGTCGTGCTCGTGAACGGCCTCGGCAGCCTTGTAGGCGCTTTCGGGGACGCGAGCGGGGACAACCTCGCCGACGCTCTCCTCGACTTGCTCCGTCCGGGACCCTCTGTGGGTATCCACTTCGTCGTCACCTGCGAGAAGCGCGACTTCATGCCCCAGGTGCGCGCCGCTGCGAGAGCCCGGTTCGTGCTGCGCCAGAGCGACCGTGACGACTACATGGTGCTGGACCTGCCGCACCGGCAGGTGCCTGCAGTCATGCCATCGGGCCGGGCCTTCTTCGTGCTCGACGGCGCACGCACAGAGGTGCAGATTGCATCGCTCGGTGATGCCTCCAGCCTCGCCGACGACCTGCTCGGGTTCGTCGCGCTTGGCTCGCGCTGCAGGGAGGAGGCCGCTGGCGACCCGTCTCTCGCAGCCGGATCGCCAACGCCTGTCCACATCGACCCGCTTCCCGAGGCCGTTTCCATAGAGGAGCTGCTTCGCGGGTGGGGCGCGCCTGCTCAGCCCGGCGGCTCGGAGCGCATGACGGCGGTGCTGGGCATCGGGGGAGACGCCGAGCCGGCTCCGGCCACCTTGGATCTGTCTGCCAAAGGCGGATTGCTCGTCGTCGGTCCCCACGGCAGCGGGAGGTCGAGCACGCTCGGAGCGATCGGGGCGTCCCTCGCTTACCGGCCGGATGGCCCGCGCCTTGTAGTCGTCTGCCCGCGGCCATCGCCGCTTGCAGGCTTGGTGCCGGAATGGGAGGGCGCGGTGCTCGTCGAGGGCGCTCGACAGATCGACAGCAGCGTCACGGAGCTCGGAGGGGACGGGAGTCCGGGGATGGTGGTGTTGGTCGATGACGCGGACGATGTCGAGGCCGACGGCGAGCTCGGCGCGTGGCGGGAGGGCCTGGGGCGCTCGGCGCGAGGCTCCGACCA
>JAJYYT010000256.1 GCA_021800645.1 Actinomycetes bacterium | reverse complement strand
GGTCGGCGACGAAGACCACGGCGCCGAGCAAGACCAAAGAGCCACGAGGAGGCAGATCATGTGCACAGGGACGAAGAGAGGCTGGCAGGACGTCTGGGCGCGCGAGCAAGGCTGGACGTCGGCCCGAGCCCGGTGGAGGGGGGAGGACGACGCGGGAGGCGCGGGCGGTCCCCGGCGTGGGCGGCGCCGGCACGGTTTCCCCGGCTGGGCGATGGGTGGCATGGGCGGCCCCGGGCTCGGGTTCCCCTGGGGCGGCCCGGGCAGGCCGAGGTCGAGACGGGGCGACGTCCGCCTGGCGGTGCTGAGACTGCTCGCTGAGCAGCCGATGCACGGCTACCAGATGATCACCGAGCTCGCCGAGCGCAGCGGAGGCGCATGGCGCCCGAGCCCGGGCTCGATCTACCCCACCCTCCAGCAGCTCGAGGACGAGGGGCTCGTGACCGTCTCGGAGCAGGACGGGCGGAGGACCTTCTCGCTCACGGACGCAGGCCGCGCCGAAGCGCAGCGAGCCTCCGCTGGACGGGGCGCCCCCTGGGACGACCTCGCGGCCGAAGACGCGGCGGCGACGCGAAGCCTGCGAGCGACCGCGTTCCAGGTGATGGGCGCGGTCGTGCAGGTGGCCGCCGCGGGTGACGAGCGACAGCTCGGACGCGCCGAGACCCTGCTGAAGGAGACCCGCAAGGCGCTCTACCGGCTCCTCGCCGAAGACGACGACGGGACCGGTCCCGAAGACGGCACCGGCAGAGCGGACGGCGCCTGACCGAAGGCGGCGCCTGACCGAAGGCGGCGCCTGAGCGAAGGCTCACCTGGCTGGGGGCTGCGGGCAGCTCTGCCCGTGCCCCCGGTGCCGGGGGCACGAACGCACCGATGACCGAAGAACGTCCGGCCGTGCACCACTCCGACGGGTCCGAGCACGAACCCATCCGGCTCGAGCGCGACGAGCGCAGGATCCGGACGACCGGATGTACAGGCACGCGGTGTTCCGGCACGCGCTTTGCATGATGTCCGAGCAGCCCTCGTCAGACCGGCTGCGCTCGATGGCCAGCTTCGGCATCGGTAGCGTGGCGCAATGGCCCAAAAGTCGCAATCCGTCCCCGTCGTCGCCCCGCTCGGCACAGCTCCGTGGATCGAGGAGGCGCCGGGGATCCAGAGCCGATCGGCGTTCGTCGACGGGGTGCGGTGGGCTGTCGTCCGCTACGCGCCCGGTGCCGAACGCGACGAGTGGTGCACCGACGGGCACCGCGGCTACGTGGTCCACGGGCACATCTCCTACGAGCTCGCCGGTGGCGATCGCCTCGAGGTGCCGGACGGCGCGGCCTTCTGGCTGCCGCCCGGCTTCGGGCACCGGGGCGTCAACGGCGACGTCGAGACGCAGCTCTTCCTCGTCGACGTGCCGGACTCCGGCGCGAAGGTGGACGCGTAGATCTGAGGGCAGCGCGGTCGTGTCGACGAGCGCGCTCGCGGGCGGGACCGTGGTCGCGACCTTCAGTGGTCCTGTGCCGGCCGCCTGGCGAACAGCCCGAGGAGCTCGTAGACGACGTTCGCGGCGGCGAGCGCGGTGAGCTCGGCATGGTCGTAGGCGGGCGCCACCTCCACCACGTCCGCGCCGACCAGGTGCAGCCGGTCGAAGCCCCGCAGGATCAGCTGCAGCTCCCGGAACGTCAGCCCGCCGGGCTCGGGCGTCCCGGTCGCGGGTGCGTGCGCCGGGTCCAGGACGTCGATGTCGACGCTCACGTAGACGGGGCGTTCCCCGACCCGCCCCGCCACGCGCTCCACGGCCGCTTCGACCCCTTGGGTGGCGACGTCGACCGTGCTGATGGTGGCGAAGCCGAGCCCAGCGTCCTCGACGAGGTCCTCGGCCGTGTACAAAGGACCGCGGATCCCCACGTGCGCCGAGGCGCCCAGGGCGAGGACCCCTTCCTCGACGGCTCTGCGGAAGGGCGTCCCGTGCGTGTACGGCGCGTCGAAGTAGGTGTCCCAGGTGTCGAGGTGCGCGTCGAAGTGGACCAGGGCCACCGGCCCGTGACGAGCGGCGGTCGCTCGCAGCAGCGGCAGGGCGATCGTGTGGTCTCCCCCGATCGCGACCAGGTGGTCCGCCTTCTCCAGCACGGCGCGAGCAGAGGATTCGATCGAGGCGATGGCCTCCGCGATCGAGAACGGGTTCGCGGCGACGTCCCCGGCGTCTGCGACCTGGTGCACGTCCCAGGGCTGGGTCTGGAGGAAGGGATGGTATGGACGCAGGAGCTTCGACCCGGCCCGGATCGCGGACGGACCGAAGCGGGCCCCGGGCCGGTACGAGACCCCCGAGTCGAACGGCACTCCCAGGATCGCAACCGCCGCCTGCGCGACCTCGTCGAGGCGGGGCAGGCGAGCGAAGGTCTCGGGGCCCGCGAAGCGCGGGACGCGTCGAGCGTCCGGCGGTCCGATCGGGTCCTGGCTCATGTGCGCGCTCCTGACGCTCCTGGGTGCTCTCGCTCGAAGCCGGCGAACCTACTACAAGGACGACAACGACGCCGGCTGGCGAAGTGCGATCTGCACGGGCTTTGATGGTTCCCCGTGCACCTCGACATCTTCGACGCCGACGCGGGATCGGGCCGGCTCTTGCGAAGGTCGTCGAAGGTCGGACGATGACCTCGAGGCTGACCGCGCCGATCGCGCTCGAAGAGATCGAGCAGGCCCGGCACGCGGTCGAGGCCGTCGCAGCTCGAACGCCCGTGCTCGGCTCACGCGTGCTCTCCGAGCGGACCCGAGGCGACGTGGCGATGAAGGCGGAGAACCTCCAACGGACGGGGTCGTTCAAGGTGCGCGGGGTCTTGTCCAAGCTCGCCTCGCTGGGTGACGCGGCGAAGGCGGGGATCGTCGCCGCCTCGGCCGGCAACCACGCTCAGGCCGTCGCGTTCGGGGCGGGCCGCAGCGGCATCCCCTGTCACGTCTTCATGCCGAGAGACGCACCGGTCGCCAAGGTGAACGCGACCGAATCCTACGGAGCGACGGTCCAGCTCGAAGGCGACTCGGTCGACGACTGCCTCGCGCTGGCCGAGGAGCGAGCGGCTGGGACCGGTGAGATCCTGATCCACCCCTTCGACGACCTCGCCGTCATCGCGGGACAAGGGACCCTGGGGCTCGAGCTCGTAGAGCAGGTCCCGGACCTTGCCCTCGTCCTCGTCCCCCTCGGCGGCGGGGGCCTCGCATCCGGCATCGCCATCGCGCTGAGATCCTGCAGGCCCACGACGAGGATCGTGGCGGTGCAGGCGGCGCTGTGCGCGCCGTTCGCGGCCGTGCTCGGAGCGGGACGGCCGGTCGCCCAAGGAGCCCCCGGCTCGCTCGCCGACGGGATCGCCGTGAAGAAGCCTGGGACGATCACCTTTCCGATCGTGGAGGCACTCGTCGACGACGTCGTCACGGTGAACGAGGACGACATCGCCGAGGCGATGGTCCTGCTGCTGGAGCGCGCCAAGCTCGTGGTGGAGGGCGCGGGCGCGGTCGGAGCGGCGGCGTTGCTCTCGGGGGCCGTCGAGGCGCCTTCGCGCGGGACCACCGCGCTCGTGCTGTCGGGGGGCAACGTCGACACGAACCTGCTCGCGATCGCGATCCGACGCCACGAGACGAACGCCGGACGTCGCCTCGTCGTGCTCGCTCGAATCTCGGACCGGCCCGGTTACCTCGCACGACTGCTCGGCGTGATCGGCGAGCAAGGCGCGAACCTGATCGACGTCGACCACCTGCGGGAGGGCTACGACCTCCACGTACGCGAGACCGAAGTGCAGCTCGTGGTCGAGACGCGAGGTCCCGAGCACGCACGAAGGGTGCTCGACGCAGCCCGAGACGCAGGATACGACGTTCGGCCCCTGGTCGAGCCCAGACGGAACGAGGCATGAGCCGCCAGGGAGAGACCGGCGTCAGAGCTGCCGGCGTCAGACCTGCCGGCGTCAGAGCTGGCGGCGTCCGAGCTGCCGGCGTCCGAGCTGGCGGCGTCCGAGCTGTGGTACCTTGCGGCCCATCGT
>JAJYYT010000255.1 GCA_021800645.1 Actinomycetes bacterium | reverse complement strand
GGCGGACGGCCGATTCGCGAGCCCGTCGTGCACTACGGCCCGTTCGTCATGAACACCCGGGCCGAGATCGCCCAGGCGCTCGAGGACTACCAGGCGGGCCGGCTCGGCCGCATTCCAGCCACCGAGCTGCCCCACCGCCAGCCTGGCGATGTTGACCTCGTCGAGAGGCTCGACTAGCCCCTCGACCAGCTCCACGACCAGCCCCACGACCAGCCCCACGACCAGCCCCACGACCAGCCGCGGCCAGCCCCGGAGCGACGGAGCGGTCTCCACCAGCGACGGCGAAGTGCCGGCCGGCCGTCGAGCTCACCGGTCCCGCGTGGCGTGTGCCGCGGGCAGTCCGTGGCGCCGGGCGCACTCGGGGCACAGCCCCCGATAGGTGACCTCCACGCCCGTGAGGAGGAAGCCGCCTGCGGCGGAGCCGGAGACCCGCGGCGGCGGCGTCGAGCGTGGCACGTCTCGAATGGCGTGGCACCCTTCGCACACCAGGTGGTCGTGGTGCGCGGTGACGTTGGGGTCGTAGCGCTTGGGGCCGTCCACGACGTCGACGATCGCCAGCTCGCCCATGGCGACGAGCTCGTTCAAGGTGTTGTAGACGGTGGCCCTGCTGATCTCGGGGAGCCGCTCGCGCGCGAGGTCGTGGACCTGTTCGGCGGTGAGGTGGACGTGGTCGCCCGCGAGCACCTCGGCCACGGCGCGGCGTTGGGCGCTCAGCCGCCAGTGCCGGGCGCGGAGCCGGCTGAGAAGGTCCGTCGGGGCCATTTCAAGAGAATAGCTCTTGACGTATCCCGAGTCCTGTATTAGAAGATGTCTAACTTCAGAAGGCGCCCAACTGAGGCCCTTCGGCGCCACGAGGAGGTCAGAGGATGCCCCAGCGCGAAGGCCCGCCCAGCGAGATGGCGAGGCCCACGACCAACGACGAATGGTGGCCGAACCGCCTGAACGTCAACGTGCTCCACGCCCATCCGCTCCAGTCGGATCCTTTCGGGCAGGACTTCGACTACGCGAAGGAGGTCAGGCGTCTCGACGTCGAGGCGCTCCGGCGCGACCTCGTCGAGGTGATGACCACCTCCCAGGAGTGGTGGCCGGCGGACTACGGGCACTACGGCCCCTTGTTCATCCGGATGGCCTGGCACGCGGCGGGCACCTACCGCATCACCGACGGGCGGGGGGGCGGCGGCACCGGGGCGCAGCGTTTCGCTCCGCTCAACAGCTGGCCCGACAACGCCAGCCTCGACAAGGCACGCCGGCTGCTCCTGGGGGTCAAGCAGAGGTACGGGCGGACGCTCTCGTGGGCCGACCTCATCATGTTCGCAGGGAACTGCGCCGTCGAGGCGATGGGCCTCGAGACGCTGGGGTTCGGCTTCGGGCGCCCCGACATCTGGGAGCCCGAAGAGATCGACTGGGGCGTGGAGCACGCCTGGCTCGGCGACGAGCGACACGACGCAGCCGGCGACATGCTCGGCCCCTACGCCGCCGATCACATGGGCCTCATCTACGTCAACCCCGAGGGCCCCGGGGGGAACCCCGACCCGCTCCTGGCCGCCAAGTACGTCCGCCAGACCTTCGCCCGCATGGCGATGGACGACGAGGAGACGGTCGCTTTGATCGTGGGCGGCCACACGTTCGGCAAGGCCCACGGGGCGGTGACCGCCGAGCACATCGGGCCCGAGCCCGAAGCCGCCCCGCTCGAGCAGCAGGGGCTCGGGTGGAAGAACGACGCGGGTGCGGGCAACGGCCCGGACACCTGGACCAGCGGGCTCGAAGGTGCGTGGACCGACGAGCCGACGGCCTGGGACAACGGGTTCTTGGACCACCTGTTCGGCTACGACTGGGAGCTGACGACGAGCCCTGCAGGGGCGAAGCAGTGGACGCCCGTCGACCCCCGCGCGCAAGGCGCCGTGCCCGATGCCCACGATCCGGGCGTGCGCCACGCGCCGATGATGCTGACGACCGACATCGCGCTCAGGGCCGACCCGGTCTACGAGCCGATCGCCAGGCGCTTCCACGAGCGCCCCGACCTGCTGGCCCATGCCTTCGCCAAGGCCTGGTACAAGCTGCTCCACCGGGACATGGGCCCCCACTCGCGCTGCCGCGGCCCGCTCGTCCCCGAGCCCCAGCGCTGGCAGGACCCCGTGCCTCCCGTCGACCACGAGCTGGTCGACGACGCCGACGTCGCCTCGCTGAAGCAGGCGATCCTCGCCTCCGGGCTGCCCGCCTCCCAGCTCGTGCTGGCTGCGTGGGCCGCGGCCGCCAGCTTCCGGGGAACCGACAAGCGGGGCGGCGCCAACGGCGGCCGGGTCCGACTCGAGCCGCAACGCAGCTGGGCGGCCAACGATCCGGCCGAGCTGGCCAAGGTGCTCTCGGTGCTCGAAGGGATCCAGGAGGGCTTCAACGGCTCTTCGAACAAGAAGTCCGTCTCGATCGCCGATCTGGTCGTCCTGGGCGGCTGCGCGGCGGTCGAGCAGGCGGCGAGGAGGGCCGGGCACGACGTCGTCGTCCCCTTCGCCCCGGGGCGAACCGACGCATCGCAAGAGGAGACGGACGTGGCGTCCTTCGCCGTGCTCGAGCCACGAGCCGACGGGTTCCGGAATTACCTTCGGGCGGGGGAGAAGCTCCCGCCCGAGAAGCTGCTCGTCGACCGGGCGCTGTTCTTGACGCTGACCGCGCCCGAGATGACCGTCCTGGTGGGCGGCATGCGCGCGCTGGGAGCCAACGCCGGAGGCTCCCCTCACGGGATCCTGACGGACCGGCCGGGAGTCCTCTCCAACGACTTCTTCGTGAACCTGCTGGACATGGGGATCGAGTGGAAGCCCTCCCCGGCCTCTCCGGCCGAAGAGCACGTGTACGAAGGGCGGGATCGCTCGACCGGAGATCTGAGATGGACCGCCACCGCGGTCGACTTGGTGTTTGGCGCGCACTCGCAGCTTCGTGCCATCACCGAGGTCTACGGGAGCGCCGACGCGGGGCCGAAGTTCGTGGCCGACTTCGTCGCCGCATGGGACAAGGTCATGAACCTCGACCGCTTCGACCTCGCCTGAGCCTGCGCGCGCCGGCCCGTGCGGGGTCGGCGCGTGAGGCTCGCGGCGCGCCGTCGGGTACGATGGCCGCTGACAGGGGAGCGCCGTCCGGCGCTGAGAGTGCGGTCCGCCGCAGACCCTCGAACCTGATCTGGGTCATACCAGCGAAGGGAGTCAGCGATGGCCGAGCCCGATCTGCAGAACGTCCGTGCTGTCCGGATCGGCCGATGGCGCACCGTCGACGTGCTGGTCGCTTCGGTCATCGCCGTCGCGGGCGGTGTCGTCTTCTGGGCCTGGGACCAGCTGTGGTACGCGACCACAGCGGCCTTCGCCGCCTTCCCTCCCGCTCATGCGGTCCTCTACGGCGCGTGGCTGGCTCCAGGGGTGATCGGCGCCCTCGTCATCCGCAAGCCCGGCGCCGCCCTCTACACCGAGCTCGTCGCGTCGATCGTCGAAGCGCTGCTCGGCAGCTCGTGGGGCCTGTCGGTGGTGATCTACGGCGTCTTCGAAGGGCTCGCCCCTGAGCTCGTGTTCCTCATCCTCACCTACCGCTCGTGGCGGCTCCCCGCGGCGGCCGTGGCCGGCGCGGTGGCGGGGCTCGCCGCCGCGTGCCTCGACCTCGTCTACTACTACAGCGCCTGGGTGGCGGACTGGAAGCTCCTCTACGTCGTCATCGTGATGGCCAGCTCGACGGTCATGGCGGGCTTCGGCTCGTGGTGGCTGGTGCGGGCCCTGGCGCGCACGGGGGTCCTCCAGCCCTTCGCCTCGGGCCGCCGCGAGCCTGTGGCGTGAGCGCGCTCATCGAGGCACGCGGCTGGGGCTGGCGCCACGCGGGTCGCAGGGGTTGGGCGCTGCGCGGCCTCGACCTGCGCATCGACATGGACGACCGCATCGCGCTGCTCGGCGCCAACGGCAACGGCAAATCGACGCTGGCGAAGCTGCTGGCCGGCCGGCTCGATGCGCTCTCGGGCGAAGTGTTCCGCGGCCCGAAGCTGCGCGTC
>JAJYYT010000254.1 GCA_021800645.1 Actinomycetes bacterium | reverse complement strand
GTCAGCTTCGACGCACCGCTCGACGCCGCCGTCGAGGTCAACCTCCTCGGCCCCTCACGGGTCGCGGCGGCGATGGTGGCCGCCCGGACGGTCGCTGCTCGTGACGGCAACACGGGCCCCCGCCATCTCATCGCCGTCTCCACGGCCTACGTCGCCGCCACCCACCAGGGCGAGGTCGCCGAGGACCTGGTCGGAAGCGGCCGCTTCGCCGTCGACGTCGACTGGCGCGCCGAGGTCGTCGCGGCGCGACGGCAGCGCAGCGACGCAGAAGCCGAGTCGCGCCGTCCCGAGCAGCTGGCCCGCTTCGCCGCCGAAGCCCGGCGCGAGCTCGGGTCCGCCGGAGTCCACCTCCTCGCCGCCCGCGCCGAGCGCCAGCGTGAGGAGTGGGTCCGCCACCACCTGGTCGAGGTGGGCAAGGCGCGCGCTCGGTCGCTTGGTTGGCCCGATGCCTACCCCTACACGAAAGCCCTCGGCGAGCGGGCCCTCGTGGAGCAGTTCGCCGATGCCGTCCCGATCACCATCGTGCGGCCGTCCATCATCGAGTCGGCCCTGGCCGAGCCGCGCCCCGGGTGGATCCGCGGCTTCCGGATGGCCGAGCCCATCATCGTCTCCTACGCCCGCGGGCTCCTCAAGGAGTTCCCCGGTGTCCCCGAGGGGATCATCGACGTGATCCCGGTCGACCTGGTCGTCGCCGCCATCATCGCCGCGGCGGCACGTGGCCCGCTCCGCGGTCCCGCTTCCGATGACGCACCCGTGGTCCAGGGCCCCGAAGTCCTCCACGTCGCCTCCGGCGTCCGCAACCCGCTCCGCTACGGGCGCCTGGTCGAGCTGGTGCAGGCGTGGTTCTCCGAGCATCCCCTCTACGGCGGCGACGGGCAGCCGATCACCGTGCCCGAGTGGTCCTTCCCCGGTCGCGGTCGGGTCCAGCGTCAGCTCAGCCGGGCGGGGCAGCTGATGGGGCTGGCCGAACGGGCCGTCGGTGCCCTGCCCATTCGGGGTCGGCAGGCCGCCTGGGTCGCCGCCCTCGAGGAGCGCCACCTGTTGGCCGACCGGGCGCTCGGCTACGTCGAGCTCTACGGCTCGTACACGGAGACGGAGGCGCGCTACCGGGTCGACCGTCTCCTTGCCCTGTGGGACACCCTCGATGACGCCGACAAGGACCGGTACTGCTTCGACCCGGCTGTGGTCGCCTGGGGCCACTACGTGCACCACGTCCACCTGCCGTCGGTCGTCCTGCATGCCAGGGTCCGGACCACGCCGGGACGCTCCTCCCAGGTGCCCCGGTCCGAACGAGCCATCGCCGCCATCCTCTCGCCCGACCGGCACTTAGCCGCCTTCGACCTCGAGAACACCCTGGTGGCGTCCAACGTCGTCGCCTCCTACGCCTGGCTGGCGTCACGCCACCTCTCACCGTGGCAACGGGCTTCCTTCGTCGGCGAGCTCCTCCTCCAGGCCCCCTCGCTACTGGCACTCGACCGCCGCGACCGGGGCGACTTCTTGCGGGCCTTCTACCGGCGCTACGAGGGCGCCTCGGCAGCCGAGCTCCGCGACGACAGCTGGGAGCTCTTCTCCCACCTGCTCCTCGCCAAGTCGTACCCGGCCGCCATCGCCCGAGTCCGCCGCCACCGGTCGCTCGGTCACCGCACGGTCCTCATCACCGGGGCACTCGACCTCGTCGTGGAACCGCTCCGTCCCCTCTTCGACGACGTCGTCTGCGCCCGTCTCGACGAACGGGACGGTCGCTTCACCGGACAGCTACGTGACCTGCCGCCGATCGGCGAGGCCCGGGCCCACGTGCTCGCCGAGTACGCCCAAGCAGAGGGCCTCCGTCTCGAGGAGTCGATGGCGTATGCCGACTCGGCCAGCGACCTCCCCCTCCTCGAGGCCGTCGGCTTCCCGGTTGCCGTCAACCCCGAAGCCAAGCTGGCCGCTATCGCCCGGCGACGTGGTTGGCACGTCGAGCACTGGGCGCCGGCCGAAGGCGGCGCCCGCCCGATCGTGCCGCTCGGACCGCGCTCCACCCGCACCATGGCCGGGCCGAGCCAGGCGTCCCTCGTGGGCGCGCGTCGGCGGAACCGACCCGGTGCCCACCAGGACGGCCGATGAAGGCGCTCGTCTACGAACGCAACGTGCCTCGCGTCGCTGCCGCTCGGCTGGCCTCGATGGTGGCCTCGGGACGCGGGGCCCACGTCGGCCCGCTCCGCCTGCTCGACGTCGACACGCCGGACCTTCCTGCCGACGACTGGTACCACCTCCGTCCGACACTGTCGGGTATCTGCGGCTCCGACCTCGCCACCGTCGACGGCCGGAGCTCGCGCTACTTCGAGGACGTCGTCAGCTTCCCCTTCGTGCCCGGACACGAAGTCGTCGGCATCCTCACCGACGGCGGCGTCGACAGCTCGGGCAATCGGCTTGCCCCAGGGACCCGTGCCGTCATCGAGCCGGTCCTCGGTTGCCGTCCTCGCCACGTCCAACCACCCTGTCCGTCCTGTGCGTCAGGCAGCACCGAGCGGTGCGGCCATCTCACCGACGGCCTGCTCGCTCCGGGGCTGCAAACCGGCTTCTGTGCCGACACCGGCGGCGGCTGGTCGACTGCCGGCCTGGTCGCCCACGCCTCCCAGCTCCACGCCGTGCCCGACTCGCTCGACGACGAAGCTGCCGTCGTCGTCGAGCCGACCGCCTGTGCGGTACACGCCGCCCTGGCTGCATCCGTGCCGTCCGGCGCGACCGTCGTCGTCCTCGGTGCTGGGACGCTGGGGCTCGCCACTGTCGCCGCGCTCACCCACCTCGTCCGACCCGCGACTCCTCACACCGTCCTGGTGGGCGCCAAGCACCGCGTCCAACAGCAGCTCGCCGAGCGGTTCGGTGCCGACGTCGTCGTGCCACCCAACCAGCTCGCCCGAACCGTCCGACGAGCGACCGGCTCGTTGGCCCTCGGTGGACGGCTGACCGACGGCGCCGACGTCGTCTTCGACTGCGTCGGCTCGGCTGACTCCCTCACTACTTCCCTCGGACTGGCCCGGCCCGGTGGGACGATCGTCCTCGTCGGCATGCCCGGACGAGTAGCCGTCGACCTCGCCGTCCTGTGGCACCGCGAGCTCCGTCTGGTCGGCGCCTACGCCTACGGGACCGAGCCGGGGTGGGCGCCGCCCGGCGCCAACGGCGCGGCTCACGACGTGCCATCCGAGGAGCAAGCCCCCTCACCCCGCACGTTCGACCTCGCCTTGTCACTCGTCTCCGCTGCCGACCTCGGCACCCTGGTGTCGGCCGCCTACCCGCTCGAGCGGTACGAAGAGGCCTTGGCCCACGCCGGGTCGGCGGGACGACGCGGCGCCGTCAAGATCGTCTTCGACCTCCGCACCCGGAAAGGAACCCCCTCATGAGCCCCAGGCCCGGCTTCGTGCTCGAGGTCGACCGCTCGACCCCACCCACCTTGTTCTGGCACGGTGAGCGGTTCCGGCTCGAGCGCCTTCCCGAGGGAAGTCGTGTCGTCTACGCACCCGAGCCGCTCGACCCCCTCCCCGATCCACGCGCTGCGATCCGCCAGGCCCTCCTCAACCCGCTTGGTGACCGCGACCCCCTGCCTGCTCTCCTGCACCCGGGCATGAAGCTCACCATCGCCTTCGACGACGTGTCGCTGCCATTGCCGCCAATGGAACGCCCCGACATCCGGCAGCTCGTGATCGAGGAGGTCCTCGAACTGGCCGCCACGGCCGGGGTCGACGACGTCGTCCTCCTCGCCGCGCTCGCCCTGCACCGCCGCATGACCGAAGCAGAGCTCCGCCATGCCCTCGGCGACCGGGTCTACGACGCCTTCGCTCCCAACGGTCTCCTCCTCCAGCACGACGCCGAGGACCCAGACCAGCTGCTCCATCTCGGGACCACCGAGCAGGGCGAGGACGTGGAGATCAACCGCCGTGCCGCCGAGAGCGACCTGCTCGTCTACGTCAACATCAACCTCGTGGCGATGGACGGCGGTCACAAGAGCGTCGCCACCGGACTGGCCAGCTACCGGAGCATCCGCCAC
>JAJYYT010000253.1 GCA_021800645.1 Actinomycetes bacterium | reverse complement strand
CTTGCGCTCTCGGCGCTTGCGGGGTGGGAGGGACTGCAGGGGCGCTACTCGGTGGCGTCCCACGCAAGCGTGCTGGCGGTGATCGGCGCCGTCCTCGTGGTCGCGTTGGTCGAAGGCCGAGACAGGCAGAGAGCCCGCAGCCCCGAGTGGGCCCGCGCCGTCGCACGTGCTCCGAGTCGCCTACTGCGCGCGAGGCGCTGGTCCCCCGCCATGTTGGGCGCTGTTGCGTGGGTGGTCTTGATCCTGGCGACCATCGCGTGGGACGTGACGAGCTTCACCGCTCGGCTGCGTTCCCTTCCGACCCTGAGCCGCCTCTTCGGCGACGTGACCGACCACGACTGGGGAAGAGCGCTCGTCTTCGCGCTATGGCTCGCCCTGGGCCTGTACCTCGCGATCGGCTGGCGCCTCCCCCTCGGAAGTGCGCGGCTCGGCAGCACACGCACCGAGCAGTGCGGTCGTGGTGACCGCAGGCTCCCTCCAGACGCAGCCGGCGCAGTCGACGCGACAAGGGCGACAAGGACGACAGGAGCAGCTGGCGCGACAGGAGCAGCTGGCGCGACTGGCGCAGCTGGCGCGACTGGAGCAGCTGGCGCGACTGGCGCAGCCGGCGCGACTGGCGCAGCTGGCGCGACATCATGACCGTCGGCGCCGTCGTGTGGGCGGTCATCGGGGCTGCGTGGGTGCTCTGGCTCCTGATCACTTGGCTCGTTCGGTCACTTCCGGGCGTCGACTCGGTCGTCCACGTGTTTCTCGGGTCGTGGATCGGCCGGTTCATCGCGCTCGCCGCGTGGGCCGAGGCTGGCTGGCACCTGTTCGGTCAGCGGCCGTAAGGCGAAGGCCCGCCGGCTCTTCCGCCTTCCTCAGGCTCAGGGCTCAGGCTCGGGACATCGGCACTGAGTGGTCGGGGAGCGAACCGTGGTCGTCGGGCCCAAGGGGAGCGCCGCGTGCTTCACGCTCGAGCCGCTCACGGCGCGCCGGCACGACGATGGACTGGTTCCTCACGTGCACGAACCACGCGGTCATGGCGAGCACCCCCTGGATGCCCATGCCGACGAAGCCGAGGAAGATGAGCAGTCCGAGAGTGAGATAGGCGTTGTTCGGCCCGACGACGCGCTTTCCCAAGATCCAGTTGATGAGCGCCATCATGAAGAATGCAAGTCCCCACCACGAGCTGGACATGATCACCGCGGCGCGCGCGGTGCGCCGGTACCCGCCCGAGAGGGAGCGGAAGCACCGGGGGAAGACCGCTCCTCCGATCGCGAGGGAGACGACGAGGAGGCCGCCTGCGACGACCGCGGGCCACCAGGTGTCGGTGTAGACGCCGAGGACGGCGAAGGACATGGCGCATGCGAACAGCAGGGTCAACCCGATCAGCGTCAGGTACAGCGTCCGCACTCCGTGCTCACCTCAGCTTTCTCGTCGTCGCCGGCACCGAGCCCTGCCGTCGACCCGGGCGAGCGCTCCTCGCCTGCACACAGCTTGCCCTACTGCTCGCCACCGGTCACATTCGCCCGGCAGCCCGCCCAGCCCGCCCAGCCCGCACGGCGCCCGGGAGGGCTAGGTCGGCGAGCCGGTCACGAGCGCGACGGCGAACCCGTCGTAGCCCTTGACCCCTACCGTCTGCAACGCGGTCGCCGCCACGCGCGGCTCGTCGCCCAGCATCTCGAGCGCCTCCCGGGTCCCTGCGACGGCTGGGTCGTCCGCGCCGGGCTCGAGGATCCTCCCGCCACGCACGACGTTGTCGACGACGATCAGCGTCCCGGGCCTCGACAGCCGCAACGCCCATTCGACGTAGCCGGGATAGGCAGGCTTGTCTGCGTCGATGAAGACGAGGTCGAAAGGAGCGCCGCCTTCCTTCTCGATTGCGGCGAGCGAATCGACGGCGGGACCGACCCGGAGGTCGACGACGCCCTCGACCCCCGCCCGTGCGAAGTTGCGCCGCGCAACCTCGGCGTGGTGGGCGTCGATCTCGAGCGTGATGACCCTGCCGCTCTCCCCCACCGCCCGGGCGAGCCAGATGGTGCTGTACCCGGCGAGGGTCCCGATCTCGAGGACCCTTTTCGCTCTCAGCGCACGCGCGAGGACGTGCAGGAGCATGCCCTGTGGCGCAGAGACGTTGATCGGCGGCAGCCCTCCCTCCTCAGCGGCCCGGAGCACCTCCTCGAGAACGGGGTCTCTCGGAAGGAGGGTGTCGGCAAGGAAGCGGTCTACGTCTGTCCAGCGGGTGTCGTCCATGAGCCCCTTCGTAGCCGATGGGCGGACCGGCGTGCTGCTCCTCGCACGCTCACCTCCCGGCGTCGGCGGGGATCGCCGGAACCTCGTGCTCCCTCCGCACCCTCCCGGGCACGCCCCGCCAGCACAGCACCACGAGGAGGATGATCAGCGCGCAGCTGGCCGCGCCGGCTTCGAAGGGGACCCAGGGGGCGATGCCGAAGAGCACACCGGCCGGCGCCGCGGCGAGGGCCGTCGTTCCCGTCTGGCTCGCGGCGAAGAGCCCCTGGATGTGGCCGTGGCGTTGCGGCGCGGTGCCCTCACCGAGGAGCGACTGGGTCGCTGGCAGCGCGAGGGCGAACCCGGCCGATTCCCAGATCCCGAGCACCATGAGGAGGACCACCCCGGGCACGAACGGGTAGCCCGCGAGGAAGCCGAGGGTCCACACGAGCGCGGCGATGGCGAGCTTCCGCCGGTCGAGGTGGTCGGCGAGCCACCCCGCCGGGCGAGACATGAGCGCGAACGGCAGCGCGAACAGCGTCCAGCTCACGCCCACCTCCCACTGGGCCGCGCCGTGGTGCGTCATGAGGAGCGTCCAGCAGGACTCGTAGACGCCGGTGCTGACGCCGATGGCTGCGGACGCGAGAAGCGCGCCCCACACGGCACGGGAAGCAGTCGCTCGCTGGAGTCGCCGCCGGCCCCGCCGGTGCTCCCCGGTCGGCGCGGGGGACTGGGTCGGCGCGGGGGTCTGGGTCGGCGCTGGGGTCTGGGTCGGCCCAAAGGGCTCAGGGTCCCCCAGATCGTGCGCGACGCGTCCTGCGGTGAGCACCGGCCCAACAGCCACGACCGAGGCGATGCCCGCGGCGATGAAGAGCCAGCGCATCGCGCCTACGCCGGCGATGCTGCCGAGGACCGGGCCGACGGCGAGGCCGCCGAGCTGCGCGCCGTAGATCCGTCCGCTCGCGCGCCCCCGGTACGACAGCGGAACCGCGTGCGCAAGCATGGCGAGCGCTGCGACCATCGCCGCGCCTGCGCCCGCGCCCTGGAGCGCACGGAAAACCACGTAGTACACCGCGGGAGTGGGGAGGAGGAAGAGGAAGCTCCCCGCCGCGTAGACGAGCAGGCCGCCGACGAGGACCGGAAGCCGGCCCAGACGGTCCGAGATCCGCCCCGACCCGTACTGGAAGACGAACGCGGCAGCGAAGTAGGCGGCCATGACCGCGCCCACGATCCCGTCTGAGCCGCCGTGCCCCTTCACGTACAGCGGAAGGAGGGGCAGGATGGCACCCGCACCCGCCCACTGCAGGACGACCGCGAGCGAGAGCGAGCCGACGAGCCCGGACACGCCGGAGGGGAACGCACCCGAGGCGCGATGGGGCGCGACGGTGCCGGACCCAGGGCTCGCGTCCATGTGCCCATCATGCCCGTCCCCGACGCACCGCCCGGCCGAGCGGCGCGGCCAGCTCCACGAGGCTGCCGGCGGTACGCTCGCACCCGCCGCACGCAGCCAGCCTCGGACGCCTGCGGAAGGAGGTTGCGATGACGATCGAGACCTCGTACCGCTACGAGCAGATCAGCCCGAAGGCGTACGAGCACCCTGCAGACCGGGCGGCGACCTCCGCGCTCCATTCGGTCCCCCTGCTCGACAGAGTGATCAAGCGGCTCATCGACCTCGGCCACGAGAAGCGGCTCAGCCAGATCGTGCTTGGCAACGCGGTGAAGGTCGGACCCGAGCAGCTCGACGAGATCTGGCGGCGCTACATCCAGGCGACGACGATCCTCGACCTGCCGTCGGTGCCAGATCTCTACGTCTACAACC
>JAJYYT010000252.1 GCA_021800645.1 Actinomycetes bacterium | reverse complement strand
CTTCGACCGAGAGCCTGATCATCTCCTTCACGCCGTCGTCGCGCTCGTCATAGTCGAAGGCGACGATGTCGCTGTCGCGGTCCACTCCGAGCGTGAGCTGCGTGAGGTCGTTGGACCCGATCGAGAAGCCGTCGAACCGGCGCGCGAACTGGTCGATGAGGATGACGTTGTTCGGGATCTCGCACATGGCGTAGACCTCGAGACCTCCGTCGCCGCGCGCCAATCCCAGCTCGGCCATCCTGGCGAGCACGCGGTCCGCCTCTTCGACACGCCGCACGAACGGCAGCATGAGGATGACGTTCGTGAGCCCCATGTCTTCGCGCACCCGCCGCATCGCCCGGCACTCCATGGCGAACCCCTCCTCGTAGGCGGGATGTGCATAGCGTGAAGCGCCCCGGAACCCCAGCATCGGGTTGGCCTCCACGGGCTCGAAGTCGGAGCCGCCGATCAAGCTCGCGTACTCGTTGGTCTTGAAGTCCGACATGCGCACGACGACCGGCTTCGGCCAGAACGCCGCCGCGATCGTGCCGATCCCCTCCGACAGACGCTGGACGAAGAAGTCCTCTCCGCTGGCGTACCCGACGGTCAAGCGCTCGATCTCCGCACGCGCCGCCGTGTCCGTGACACGCTCGGGGTGGACGAGGGCGAGCGGGTGCACCTTCACGTCCTCGCTGATGATGAATTCCATCCTGGCGAGCCCGACGCCGTCGTTCGGGAGGAAGGACGTCTTGAAGGCGATGTCGGGATTGCCGAGATTGATCATGATCTTCGTCCGCGGACGCCCGATGTCGGCCACCTCGAAGTGCGAGACCGCGAACGGCAGTGCTCCCCGGTAGACACGTCCCGCGTCTCCTTCGGCGCACGACACGGTGACCGCCTCGCCGTTCGGCACGCTGGTGGTGGCGTCGCCGGTGCCGACGACCGCAGGGATGCCGAGCTCCCTGGCGACGATCGCCGCATGGCAGGTGCGCCCCCCGCGGTTCGTCACGATCGCGGCGGCGGTCTTCATGACCGGCTCCCAGTCGGGCGTGGTGGTGTCGGCGACGAGGATCTCTCCGGGCTTGAACTGCGTCAGGTCGGCGACGCTGTCGATGAAGCGCGCCGTGCCGGACGCGATCCGCTCGCCCACCGACCGGCCCTGCGCGAGCACCTCGCCGGTCCCCTGGAGCTCGTAGGTCTCCACGGTCGAGGCGGAGCGCTGGGAGGCCACCGTCTCGGGGCGTGCCTGTACCAGGTACAGCTCCCCGTCGAGCCCGTCCTTCGCCCACTCCATGTCCATCGGCCGGCCGTAGTGACGCTCGACGGCGATGGCGTGGCCCGCGAGGGTGAGCACCTCCTCGTCGCTCAGGCAGTAGCGGGAGCGGTCGGAGCGGGGCGTCGGGACGTTGCGCGTCGTCTGCTTGGACCCGCCCTCGGAGAACACCATCTTCACGGCCTTGTCCCCCAGCGAGCGCCGGAGCACCGCGCGATGGCCGGACTCGAAGGTCGGCTTGTGGACGTAGAACTCGTCGGGATCCACTGCGCCCTGCACCACGTTCTCGCCGAGCCCGTAGGACCCGGTGACGAACACCACGTCGCGGAAGCCCGACTCGGTGTCGAGGCTGAACATCACCCCTGCCGACGCGAGGTCGGAGCGGACCATCTTCATGACCCCGACCGACAGTGCCACCTTGAAGTGGTCGAACCCTTCGTCGATGCGGTAGTGGACGGCGCGGTCGGTGAAGAGGCTGGCAAAGCACTGACGGACCGAATCGAGCAGGCTGTGATCCCCTTTCACGTTCAGGTACGTCTCGTGCTGGCCGGCGAAGCTCGCCTGGGGGAGGTCCTCGGCCGTGGCGGACGACCGCACGGCCACGCTCAGCCCGTGCCCGTACTGGTCTTGCAGGGTGTGGTACGCAGAGAGGATCTCCTTGGAGAGATCGGGCGGCAGGCCGGCGCCGTAGACGATCTCGCGGGCGGCCTTGGACCTGCGGGAGAGGTCCGCGACGTCGGCGGGGTCGACACCGTCCAGCACCTCGTGCAGCGGCTCCCACGCCTTCGCCTCGTCGAGGACCATCCGGTAGGCCTCAGCCGTGATGGCGAACCCGTTCGGCACCTTGACGCCCTCGGCGCCGAGCGACCGGTACATCTCGCCCAGGGACGCGTTCTTGCCTCCCACGAGGGGCACGTCGTGGGCCCCGATCTCCTCGAAGAACCGCACGTAGCTCGTCATCGGCCTTCCCTTCGGTCTGTGGGACCGCACCGCTCCGGCCGCGCCGGCCCGCGCGATCCGACGCGGGTCTCTCGTTCTCGCCAGAGCTTTGCGCCGCTCGGCGTGCGCGCCAAGGGTCGAAGGTCCCCGCGTCACGCGGCGGGGAGGCGACCGTTGCCCTCCGAGGCTCTGCCGGCCCGCCAACGGGCGCCTCGGCACAACCGCCAAGGCGCTCCCATCCCCCCCTTCGCGTCGCGCGCCGTCTAGGTTTGCACGGGTGCGCCCAGCCGCAGCCCGCCCCGGTGCGTCACGCACGAAGGCGAGGAGGGCGGGTGATGTTACGATTTCGTGTCAAGCCGATATGGTGTGATGCGGTGGTCAACGCATCGACGCACGACGGCATCACCGGGTTCGTCTCGGACCCGCCCCGCACAGGGGGCCAGACGCTCGTCTTCGGCACGACGTTCGTGGTGTGCGGGCCCGACGGGGACATGTCCGAGGGCGAGGCCCAGGGGCTGTTCGTGCGCGATGTCCGTCTTCTGTCCGGCTGGCACCTCCGGATCGACGGCCGGCCGCTGCAGCCCCTCGCAGGCTTCACCTCCGACCCCTCCTCGGGCGTCTTCGTCGCGCGCGCGTACACCCGGGACGGGAGGTCGGAACCGACGCTGCTCGTCGAGCGGCGCAGACGGATCGACGGGGGGATGTCCGAGGAGCTGGTGCTCCGCAACTACGGCCTCGAGCGCGCCGGGGTGAACCTGACGATCGACGTGGGCGCCGACTTCGCCGACCTCTTCTCCGTGAAACTGGGCCGCCCGGCTGGACCCGCCGACGTCCGCAGGCACGCGACGGACGGGTCCTGGTCGGCACGAGCGCGCTGCGGCGGAAGCGACCGGTCCGTGGTCGTCTCGGCCCCTGGGGCGACGGTCACGATCGACACGGTCACCTACCGGGTGGTCGTCCCGCCAGCCGGCACATGGCGGACCACGCTGGTCGTGAGCGAGCCGGCTGCGAGGGGGCGCAGACGCGCCGGGGGATCCCGAGCCGTGCACGCCGCCTCTCGGGGCGCCTCGGGCCCGGTCGGCACCGGGCGGACGAGCTTCCGCTCGGACTCCCCGGCGCTGAGCGCAGCCTTCGCCCGCAGCGAGAGAGACCTGGCCGCTCTGACCCTCCCGGACCGCGCGAACGGACGCGACGTGGTGGTCGCCGCGGGCGCGCCGTGGTTCATGGCGCTCTTTGGGCGCGACTCGCTGCTCACCAGTTCGATGACGATGGCGCTGCGTCCCGACCTCGCGATCGGCACGCTGCGGGCGTTGGCCCGGCACCAAGGGCAGCGGACCGACCCCCTGAGCGAGGAGGAGCCCGGTCGCATCCTCCACGAGCTGCGCTCCGGCGTCGAGTCCTCCCTCGCACCGGGAGGCGTCGATTGCTACTACGGGAGCGTGGACGCGACCCCGCTGTTCGCGATGGTCGTCGCCCAGCTCGCCCGCTTCGGGGCGGACCAGGAGATCGTCGACGAGCTGCTCCCTGCGGTGGACAAGGCGCTCGCTTGGATCGACGTGCACGGCGACCGGGACGGCGACGGCTTCGTGGAGTACCTGCGGTACACCGACCGAGGGCTCCGGAACCAGGGGTGGAAGGACTCCGCGGACGGGGTGACCTTCGCCGATGGGTCGCTCGCCGAACCGCCGATCGCGCTCGTCGAGGTGCAGGGCTACGTCTACGGCGCGTTCCGCGGGCGCAGCGAGCTGGCGGCCCGCCGGGGCGACAAGGACGGCGCCCGGTACTGGGACGAGCGTGCCGCCCTGCTCAAGCGCCGCCTGAACGAGGCGTTCTGGCTCCCCGACGCCGGCTACTACGCGCTGGGCCTCGAC
>JAJYYT010000251.1 GCA_021800645.1 Actinomycetes bacterium | reverse complement strand
GTGAAGACGTTCCTGCGGGAGAACCCCCAACTCATGGCCGAGATCGACGACCGGGTGCGCCAGCAGCTCACGCCGAGGGGGCAGATCGAGACAGCGACGGCCGGTGCCGGGGCCGAGGCAGACGACCTGCCGATCACCCTCGAGTGACCGTGCGCTGCTGACCGGCCCAGGGTGCCGGGTCTACGGCGACGTGGACACGGGGGGTGTCGTCGTGACGGTCACCGTCGACGGCACGAGCTCGACCCAGGTGACGCCGGGCTGCAGCCTGATCGGCTGGCCGGAGCTGGTCGTGAAGCTCGTCGGCTGGCCGAGCGTTGTGCGTGACCATCTCCCCGGGATCGCGACCCCGTTGCGAAAGACGATCGCCTTGCCGCTCGCGTGTGTGTACAGGTTCGCCTGGACCTCGAGCGCCCCTTGGGCGTTCTCGACCCACGGGCCGTAGTACACGTCGATGAACTGGACGATCACGTTGGAGGCGCTGTTCTGGACGCCGTTCGAGAGGACGTCCGGGGACGTGCCGTAGAAGCGGAGGAACTCGTGCGTCTTGGCGTCGTACCTCCAGACGACCGGCGAGTAGCTGGAGAACGGGATCGAGACCGACTTGACGGGCGTCCCGGCGGGCACCTTCGACGAGTAGGAGAAGACCGGCTGGGGTGCCTGGTTCGCTGTCGAGCGCATCTGCCAGACCGCTGTGGTCGAGGTGTAGGTGTCGTAGGGGGCGACCCTCCCCGGGGGATGCTGGATGATCGATGTGTAGTCGCCGAGCTCGAAGTCGTTGAGCGGCGACGAGATGATGTTGTCGATGACGGGCTGGATGCCCCCGACGTGCACGAAGAGCGGGTGGCCGAACTCGCCGAGGATGCCGATGTCGATGTTGCGAGCCGAACGTACGGGGCCGACCGTCGAGGTGCCGTGACACTGGAACACCGCGACGTAGCGCGTGACGCCCCCTTCGACAGGTTCTTCGAAGACGATGTCGGCGGCTGTCATCCCGGTCTGAGGGCGACCTGTCGGGTAGTTTGTGACCTTCACCGCGAGTGCGGAGCGTTGGGGGACCACGCCGTGGGGCGCCGGGGTTCCCCTGAGCGGACAGTCGCGTCCGGACGCGGCGACGGTGGCCGGGCGAGACGTGGAGTGAGTGGCTCGCCTCGCTTGCTTGGCAGCCTCAGGGCCGCTGGAGCCGCACGCTGCCAGAAGAGCCCCGGCACCGGCGAGCGCGAGCGCGGCGGTGAGCGCTCGGCGGCGCGACCTGAGCGATCGGTTCCGATCTGGGTCGCGAGCGCCTGGAGCCTCTTCGTGCCGCACCACGGTGGTCATGCGCCGGGCAGTCTGGCAGAGTGCGCCGGGGAAGGGTTCGCGAGGCATCGGACCCCATTGTGGGCGAGCGCATGCCCCGGTGGGGGGATGGTGCGTCGACGAAGCGGCCACTGCCGTGGCCTGCGTCGTGCACGCCCGGCGGGAGGATGGTGCACCCGAGCCGGGTCCGTCGTGGGCACACGTAGGCTGGACGACGGCGGGGTGTGAGAGGTCGAGGAAGCCCGCCGAGCACCGGTCTCACGGCGCGAAGCGACCTTCGCGTATAGCGTGCCCGCGGATGCCCTGGACGAATGGTGTGCGCGGCGCGCTGCGGCGCGCGGCGGTCGAGCGCTTGCGGCGGGCGTGGGAATTGGCCCCGTTCGCCGCCGCGGTCGGTCCCGACGACGCGCGTGCGCGGCGGTTCGCGGCCTTCGGGGAAGGGAGCCTCCTCGCCTTCCCATCGGGGACCGTCTACAACGAACGGTACGTGGCCATTGGGGTGGGCACGACGATCGGCCCGTACGTCTCGCTCACCGCGGGGATGGCTCCCGGCCAGGACCTCCTCACGTCGCCGGTGGTGCGGATCGGCGACCGTTGCGTGATCGGGCGCGGGAGCCACATCGTCGGCCACTGGTCGATCGACATCGGCGACGACGTCCAGACCGGTCCGTACGTCTACATCACCGACCAGAACCACGGGTACGAGGACCCCGACGAGCCCATCGGATGGCAGCGGCCGCTCGAGGCGCCCGTCTCGGTCGGCGCAGGCAGCTGGCTCGGGGTCCACGCCGTGGTGCTCCCTGGCGCGCAGATCGGGCGCCACGTCGTCGTGGCAGCTGGTGCGGTGGTACGCGGGAAGGTGCCCGACCGGTGCGTCGTCGCGGGTGTTCCCGCCCGCGTGGTCCGGCGGTGGTTCCCCGGGCGTGGCTGGGTCCACGTGGACGAGGCGATCGCGCCCTCCGAGGCCAGGTGAGCCTCGGGTGAGGCCACGGTGAGCCCCCCAGCCCGAGAGCACCACGGAAGCGGAACGGTCGCGGTCGCGGTCGTCGGGTCGGGGGACTGCGGCCCCGACGAGGAGCAGCTCGCCGAAGAGGTGGGCCGCCGGCTCGCCGAGGCCGGCGCGCTCGTGGTGACCGGAGGGCTCGGGGGCGTCATGGCAGCGGCCTGTCGCGGCGCCCTTGCGGCCGGCGGGACGACCGTCGGGCTCTTGCCGGGGGAGAACCGTGAGGGTGCGAACCGTTGGCTGAGCGTCGCGCTGGCGACCGGGCTCGGCGAAGGACGCAACGTCCTCGTCGTCCGGGCCGCCGATGCCCTGGTCGCGGTGGGCGGCGAGTACGGCACCCTGTCGGAGATCGCCTTCGCCCTGAAGATCGGTCGGCCCGTGGTCGGGCTCGCGACCTGGGAGCTCCGTCGTCATCGGAACGCGGCCGAGGACCCGGGCATCCGGCGGGCTCGGGATCCGGAGCATGCTGTCGCGCTGGCCGTTGCGCTGGCCCGGCCCGGCGTTGGGGCTCCGATGAGAACAAGGTAGGCCTGAGCGGCTCGAATCCGCGCCGGGAGCGCGCCGTGAGCGCGCCTGGAGCGTGCTATGATGTGTGTGTCTCAGGTGTGCCTCGCGGGTGAAGATGGGGAGGTGGCATGGAGAGCGTGGCTGGTGATCGAACCACCGTTGCACTGGGTGGATTGCCTGCCGGTTTCTTCGTCGCCCCGCTGAGCTTGCGCGGCGTCTCGCAGGTCGCGAGCACCTTGAAGTCGCGGACCGTGTGGTTCCCTGTGCTCCATGGGCGGGGGTTTCTGTAACGGTCTGTGAGGTGTCGGCCCCCCTTCCCCATCCCCATCCCCCGGGGGGCCGACACCGATTTCTCCGGTTCCGCGCGAGCGAGCGTGGAGGACTTCGATCTCGGCTCCGGGTCTACCGCTGGCAGTGCGCGCACCGAGGTGGTGGGACGTCGCTGCGCACGAAACGTCCGAGGACGACGGCGTGCAGCGCGCGCGTGCCGGCCGCGACGAGGGCGGCAGCCGCCGACTGGAGATGGGCACCGCTCGTGTAGACGTCGTCGACGAGCAGCACCCGTTTCCCTGAGACCTCGTCGCTCGCTCGGTACGCGCCTGCGCTTGGCCGTCGGTGGGCGAGCGGAGAGACCGGGACGAGCGCATCGGCGAGCGTCGGCGCCGACTTCGCCCTCCTGACCAGCGTGGCAAGCGGATGGGGTGGCGGCCTGCCGGTCGGCGTCGAGGGCACCACCACGCACACGTCGAGACCGCCGGGGGCGATGCATCCGACGTGGTGTGCGATGAACACGTCGAGCAGCGCGGCGAGGCGTGCCTGCTGGCGCGCGGCAACTTCAGGCTCACCCGACTTGTACTGGCGCAGCGCGCGATACAGAGGGCTCGAGCCCGTGACGAAGGCGACGGGCGTGACCGGGACCAGCGGACGTCCGAGCGCGAGCGCGACGTCTCGGCACGACGTGCAGATCGCGAAGCCGGAGGAGGCAGCGGCCGCGCAGATGCGGCAGACGCCGTCATCCCGTCGCGTCACGGCCGACGCGCGGCGCGCCGTCGAGGCCATCATCGCGGTCACGCTCGGGCAACGTAGCGGAGAGGTGTCGCGCCGCCTGTGAGCGGGCTTCAGCGCAGCTCGACGTGGTCGAGGTCCTCGTCGCGCCAGAAATCGAACCGCTCCGACGGCAGCGCGAGCGCGTGGGTCGGCTCCAACGACTCGACGAACGCCCGGTCGTGGCTCACGACGACGAGCGTCCCTGGCCAACGTCCCAGCATGTC
>JAJYYT010000005.1 GCA_021800645.1 Actinomycetes bacterium | reverse complement strand
GCTGACCGCCTTCGACGAGGCGACGATCACGACGACGCATGGCTTCTGCCAGCTCATGCTCGCCGGGCTCGGCGTCGACGGGGACGTCGCAGCCGGGGCGGGCTTGCTCGAGGACCCTCGGGACCTCATCGAGCAGGTGGTCGACGACCTGTACGTGCGATGGACGCTCATCCACGGAACGGCCCCGTCGTTCGGCCGTGCCCAGGCGGTCGAGATCGCCCGGGCGGCCGTGACGAACCCCGACACGCCGCTCGTGGCGGAGCCAGAGGGTTCCCCGGCTGCACTGCGCCGGCGGCTCGCCGAGGGCGTGCGCCGCGAGGTCGAACGTCGCCTCTTGGAGAGCAACCTCCTCACCTTCGACGACCTTCTCGTGCGCCTGAAGGCCACGCTGTGCGACCCCCACCGCGGTGCGACGGCCTCCGCGCGCCTGCGCGGCCGGTACTCGGTCGTCCTCGTGGACGAGTTCCAGGACACCGACCCCGTCCAGTGGGACGTCGTGCGCACGGCCTTCGGGACGGGCGAGACGGTGCTGGTCCTTATCGGCGACCCGAAGCAGGCGATCTACGCATTCCGAGGTGCCGACGTCTACTCGTACCTCGACGCCGCCCGTCTGGCGGGCCGGCGGTTCACGCTCGGGGAGAACTGGCGGAGCGACGCCGACCTTCTCGCAGCGCTCGACGCCCTGCTGGACCCCGTGCGCCTCGGGCACCCCGAGATCCCGTTCCGCCCGGTCCGTGCGGCTCGGTCGCACGAGCAGCCCGGCCTGCGGGGGGCTCCGGTCGATGAACCGCTCAGGGTCCGGCTCGTGCCGGCAAAGGAGAGCGGCCTGCCCACGACGTCCCTCGGGGACGTCCGCAAGGACGCGGCGGTACAGTTCATCGCCGGCGACGTGGCCGCCGACGTCGTCCGGTTGCTCGAGTCTCGCGCGGAGCTTGTCAGCTACGACCTCGACGGCGCGGCGCGCGGCACGCGCCGGCTGGTGCCCGGAGACGTCGCGGTGCTCGTCCGCACGAACCGCCAGGCTGGGATCGTGAAGGACGCGCTGCGCGCGCTGGACGTGCCCGCGGTCGTCTCGGGGAGCGAGAGCGTCCTCACGACGCCCGCGGCGCACGACTGGCTCGCGTTGCTCGAAGCGACGGAGCAGCCCTCGAGCCGGGCGCGCGCGGTGGCGGTGGCGCTGACGCCGTTCCTCGGGATGTCGGCGGACGACGTCGCTGCCGCCGGCGAGCTCGAGTGGGAAGAGCTGCACTCCCGGCTGCACCGCTGGGGCGAGACCCTGCGCCAGCGCGGAGTCGCCTCCCTCTTCCGCACGGTGCTCGCCGGCGAAGGTGTCCCGGGCCGTGTGCTCCGCGAGCGCGACGGCGAGCGCCGGCTCACGGACCTCGGCCACATCGCTCGGCTGCTGCACGCCGAGGCGTCACAGGGCCACCACGGGCCCCCCGCACTGCGGGCGTGGCTCGCACGCAAGATCGGCGAGGCGACGACCGGAGGCGAGGGAGCCGAGGCAGAGGAGCGGAGCCGGTGGATCGACTCGGATGCGGACGCCGTGCAGATCCTGACGCTCCACCGCTCCAAGGGGCTCGAGTTCCCGGTCGTCTACTGCCCCTTCCTCTGGGACGAGGTCTCCTCGCGCAAGGACCGTCCGGTCATCTTCCACGATCCCCAAGACGGGATGCGGCGCAAGCTGGACGTCGCCGGACAGGACGGCGACGACGACTACGGCCGGCACTTCGCGCTCCAGCGCGACGAGGAGCGCGGCGAGGCGCTGCGGGAGCTGTACGTCGCGGTCACCCGGGCGAGGCACCAGGTCACCCTCTGGTGGATCCGCGTGAAGGACGCCAACCACTCGCCGATCGGGCGCTTGCTCACGGTGCGTGACGAAGACGGCAACGTGGCGACGAGCTCACCGCGCATGCCCGGCGACGCCGAGATGCGCCGCCACTTCGAGCGGATCGCCTCGGCGTCCGGCGGATTGGTCAGTGTAGAGACCGCGACGGGAGGGGTCGCCGACGGAAGCTGGAGGGGCTGGGCGGACTGGGAGGTCGGGCCGCTCGACGTCGCAGCCTTCGAGCGCTCGCTCGACCTCTCGTGGCGACGGACGTCGTACTCGGGCATCACGGCCGGCGTCCACGGCGGACCGGCGGTGGGGAGCGAGCCGGAGGAGCCCGGGACCACCGACGAGCCCCTGGCAGGGACTCCCGCCGAGGTCGCCGGCGGCCAGCTCGCGGGTGGCACCGGTGCCAAGGGCGGGGCTCTGGAGGAGGAGTCGGCGATGCGCGAGGTGCCCTCGGCGTGGGCAGACCTGCCCAGCGGCACCGGCATGGGCACCTTCGTCCACCGGGTGCTGGAGGAGATCGACTTCGCCGCGCCCGACCTCGATGGCGAGATCGTCCGGGGAATCGGTGCGTCACGGTCGAGTTCTCCGCTCCCGCTCGGTCCCCTCGACGCGGTCGTCGCGGCGCTGCGGGCGTCGATCACGACGCCGCTCGGCCCCCTGGCCGGCGGGATCAGCCTGCGCGCCATCGAGAGGACCGACCGCCTCGACGAGATGGGCTTCGAGCTCCCGGTCGTCGGCGGGGACAGGCCGGGAGCCGTGGGCGCTGTCTCGACGAGCGACATCGGGCGCCTGTTCGAGATCCACGAGCCCGACGAGCCGAAGGGCCCCCTCCGCGGCTACGGAGAGCGGCTCCGGGACCCGATGCTCGGGACGGACCTGCGCGGGTACCTCACCGGGAGCCTGGACCTCGTCTTCCGGACGCCCCTGGCGAGCGGAGCGGACGGCGCACCGACCCGCTACCTCGTCTGTGACTACAAGACGAACTGGCTCGGGGCCGCGGATCAGGAGCTCACCTGCTGGCACTACCGCCCGGCAGCGCTCGACGCCGAGATGCAGCGGATGCACTATCCGCTCCAAGCCGTCCTCTACATGGTCGCCCTGCACCGGTACCTGCGCTGGCGACTGCGCGGCTACGACCCCGAGGTGCACCTGGGCGGTGTGCTCTACCTGTTCCTCCGGGGGATGTCGGGTCCTCGGACGCCGGCCGTCGGGGGCGTCCCGTGCGGCGTCTTCTCGTGGCGGCCGCCGACCGCACTCGTGACGGACATGTCGGAGCTGTTCGAGGTCGGGTCTTGACGACGACGCTCGACTCGGGAGTGGTGCTGGGGCTCTCGGAGGGCTCCCGGCTCTTTGCTTTCAACCGTGCGGGGGTGCTGGCACCCGCCGACGTCCACGTGGCACGGAGACTCGGTCGGCTCGGCGCCGACGAAAGCGAGCTGGTGGCGTTGGCGGCGGCATTCGCGGTGCGCGCGCCGCGCGTCGGGCACGTGCGCGCCGACCTCGGCTCGGTGCGCGAGACCGTCGAGGGCGAGATCGAAGACGAGGTCGATCTCGACGCCCTGCCGTGGCCGGATCCAAAGCCGTGGCTGCGAGCCGTGGCTGCGAGCCCGCTTGTCGCGGTCGGTGACGAGGATCCAGCGGTGGCACCGCTGCGCCTCGTCGGTTCGGCGCTGTACCTCGACCGCTACTGGCGGGACGAACGGGAGGTGGCCGCGGACCTGCTCACGCGGGCGGCCGTGTCGGCCGGAAACGCAGTCGGAGGTGATGTCGACACCGGTCGGCTCGCCCGGGCGGTCCGGCGCTTCCTCGGCGACGACGGCGACCCCGAGCAGCGCTGGGCGGTCGCGGTCGCGGCGCTGAGGGGTCTCGCGGTGATCGCGGGCGGGCCGGGGACCGGGAAGACGACGACGGTCGCGACGCTCGTAGGCTTGCTGGCGGAGGAGGCGTCGACCGACGGGGCGGAGCCCCCGCTCGTCGCGTTGGCCGCCCCGACGGGCAAGGCGGCGAACCGCATGCAGGAAGCCGTGCGCGCCGCCGCGATGCTCCTCGACGTCGCTCCTTCGGTGCAGGAGCAACTGCGCGCGCTAGAGGCCTCGACCGTCCACCGCCTGCTTCGCCCGAGACCGGGCAGCTCGAGCCGCTTCCGCTACCACCGCCGCAACCGCCTCCCCCACGACGTCGTGGTCGTCGACGAGACCTCGATGCTCTCGTTGTGGCTGATGGCCCGCCTGGTCGAAGCCGTCCGTCACGACGCGCGCCTCGTCTTCGTCGGCGACCCCGAGCAGCTTGCGTCGGTCGAGGCCGGGGCGGTGCTCGGGGACGTCGTCGGTCCGGCGTCGAGGGCACTGCGCATGCGTGGAGCGTCGCGCGACCAACTGGTGGCGGCGAGCGGCGTGGCGCTCCCGGTCGAGCAGGTACGACCGGACGGGCCGGCGATCGGAGACGGGATCGTCGTGCTGAGGACGAACCATCGCTTCAGTGGCGCACTTGCCGATCTTGCGGAGGCGGTCAGGTCGGGTGACGCCGACGGCGCGTTGCGCGTCCTGGCGGCAGGCACGGACGACGCGAGCGTGCAGTGGCTGCCGATCGACGTCGGCGAAGCCGGGCCCGAGCAGCTCGACCCGATCCGCCGCCTCGCGTGCGCCGCCGGCGCGCGCGTGGTCGAAGCGGCACGGGCGCGCGACGGCGGAGCGGCGCTCGTGGCGCTCGGCTCGTGGCGCATCCTGTGCGCTCATCGTCGCGGACCGGTGGGCGTCTCGACGTGGAATGCGAAGGTCGAGCGGTGGCTGGTGGACGAGATCGAGGGTTTCTCGGCGGACGGGGACTGGTACGTGGGACGGCCGGTCATCGTGACGGCGAACGACTACCACCTGAAGTTGTTCAACGGGGACACCGGTGTGCTCGTCGTCCGCGATCCGTCCGGTGTGGGCGCGGTGTTCGAGCAGGGCGTCGTCAGCCCGTCACGGCTGTCGGCGGTCGACACCGTCTACGCGATGACGATCCACAAGGCACAGGGGTCGGAGTTCGACGACGTGGCAGTCCTGCTGCCGCAGCCGACGTCGAGGATCCTCACCCGCGAGCTCCTGTACACGGCGGTGACGCGGGCGAGGCGCCGGCTGCTCGTCGCCGGGACCGAAGAGTCGGTCAGGGCCGCGCTCGACCGACGGGTCGCACGCGCCTCGGGGCTCACGGATCGACTGTGGGGCAGCGAAGGCTGACGCGCCCGAGCACCTGGAACCAACCGCGTCGTCCGCGTTGAGCTCCGGTTCTTCGAGGTGTCCTGTCACCGCAGCCGCGCACGGCGGGTCGTCACGGTCACCGCGCCCGTGCGCCGCGTGGACGGGCGCGGCTCCGCCTCACGCCGGGACGAAACGAGCCGTGAAGTGCCGGAGCCGCGGGGGCTCGGACTCGATCCGGAGCCCCCGCAGTGTGGCCGCCCGGGCGGCGACTCGGGTCACCACCTCGATGACGTAGTCGATGTGGCTCTGGGTGTACGTGCGTCGGGGGATGGCGAGCCGTACGAGCTCCATCGGTGCCGGCTGCTCCGTCCCGTCTGGCCGTCTGCCGAACATAACGGTGCCGATCTCACAGGCTCGCACGCCTCCTTCCTCGTAGATGGCGCAAGCGAGCACCTGTCCTGGGTACTGGGTCGGCGGGATGTGAGGGAGCAGCGCCGCAGCGTCGAGAAAGACGGCGTGGCCTCCGAAGGGCACCACCACCGGGACGCCCGCCGACTCGAGAGCTTGCCCGAGGTACTCGACGGAGCGGATCCTGTAGCGGAGGTAGTCCTCCTCGACGCACTCGCGGAGGCCTTGCGCGATCGCCTCCAGGTCCCGCCCCGCGAGGCCGCCATAGGTGGGGAAGCCCTCGGTCAGGATCTCCAGGGTGCGGCACTGCTCGGCGAGCCCGTCGTCGTTCATCGCGAGCCAGCCCCCGATGTTGGCGAGGGGATCCTTCTTCGCGGACATGGTCATCCCGTCGGCCAGTCGAGCAGCCTCGCGCACGATGTCTGCGACGCGGTGGCCCGCGTAGCCCACTTCGCGGGTCTTCACGAACCAGGCGTTCTCCGCGAATCGGCAGGCATCGAGGAACAGCGGCAGTGAGTGCCGATCGCACGCATCGCGCACCGCGCGGAGGTTCGCCATGCTCACCGGCTGGCCCCCGCCCGCGTTGCTCGTGATCGTCACCATCACGAGCGGGACGTCGGAAGCGCGTTCGGCGAGGAGCCGGTCGAGCGCGTCGACTGTGAGGTTGCCCTTGAACGGATGGCGGGAGGAAGGCACGAGAGCCTCGGGGAGGGGCAGGTCCACCGCTTCGGCACCCGTGAACTCGATGTTGGCCCTCGTCGTGTCGAAGTGGATGTTGTTCGGGACGACCCTCCCTCGGCCGCCGACGACGCTGAAGAGGATCTTCTCCGCGGCTCTCCCCTGGTGGGTCGGGAGCACGTGGCGGAAGGGGAAGAGCTCGGTGACGGCCTCTTTGAAGCGGAAGTAGGAGGGAGCCCCCGCGTACGCCTCGTTGCCGCGCTGGATGCCCGCCCACTGCTCGGCAGACATCGCCCCGGTACCCGAGTCGGTGAGCAGGTCGACGATCACGTTCTCGGCAGCGAGCTCGAACAGGTTGAAGCCCGCCGCGCGGAGCCACTCGAGCCGCTCGGAGCGCGACGACATCCGCATCGGCTCGACGGAGTGGATCCTGAACGGCTCGATGATGGTGTGGAAGGCCTCGTCGGCCTCGGTGTCGGTCATCGCTCCATCGTGCCTCCCCGGGCGGGTCGTCGGTGACTCCGGTGAATCGCCGATCGGACGAGCCACCGGACCGCTCCTTGCATCCCGGCCGAGAGCCTTCAGCGTCCCCAGCAGAAGTTCTTAGATTCCCTTAGCTCTGATCAACGGAGCTTCTTACGTGGCAGCGCTGTAATGCAAGGAAGGAAGGAACGCAAGAGACGGGAGGCGAGCGATGCCCGACGTTCCCGAGGTGCCCGCCGGAGACCGTGCCGACGATGCGCCGGGTGGATCGACGAGTGGTACGACAGACCGATCGGCGAAGAACCGCGAGCCGGCCCCGACCAGCACAGGGTCGGTTGTCCGAGAGCGGCAACAGGATCCCCCCGGTCCGCCGTCGGAGCCGGTAGAGGGCACGCTCCCGTTCGCGACGCCCCCCGAGGGCACGCTCCCGTTCGCGCCGCCCTCCGAGGGCACGCTCCCGTTCGGCACGCCGACCCAGGGCACGCCGACCCAGGGCACGCCGACCCAGGGCACGCCGCCCCAGGGCACGCCGACCCAAGGCACCGTTCCTGCGGGGAGCCCGGGAGCCGGCGTGCCGCCGTGGCCCTGGTGGTCGACGCCGCTGGGGGGGGCCTCGTGGGGCGGCCCACCCCCGTGGTACGGCTGGGGCCTGGCAGGGCCAGGCTTCCCGGGAGGCGCTTTGCCGGCTGGCGCAGGAATTCCGACCGCCCCCGTGACGGCTCCTCGGCGCCCCCTCGGCTGGCTCCTCGTCGGCGGCGTGCTCGGCGCGATCGCGATGGTCGCGCTGGGCCTCGGCATCGGCTTCAGCGTCTGGGGAGGGAGCGCACCCGTCGCAGCCCGGGGAGGCGTGGCCTCCCCCGCCCCCCGCACCCCGCCGGCCCTGGGCTCGGGGGGTTTCCTCGGGGTGGAGGTCGCCGTGCCCTCGGGCTTCGCTCCGGCACCGACATCGACGACACCTCGGACAGCTCCGGCACCTTCGCCGGCAGCCCCATCGACCCCCTCCGTGGCCGGCGCCTACGTGGTGAAGGTCGTGCCCTCCTCGCCGGCGGCGAGGGCTGGCATCGCCAAGGGTGACACGATCACCGAATTCGCGACACGCCCGGTGCTCTCTGCCCTCACACTGCGGATCGATGTCCTCCGCAAGGCACCCGGGAGCCGGGTGCACGTCGGTTGGGTGACCCCTTCGGGGAAGCACGAGTCTGCGACGGTCACCCTTGCGAGACGTCCAGGCACACGCACCGTCGGTTGAACGGGCATCGAACTCGGCGTGCGTACGCCTCCTGGGACACCTCAACCGTGCCGGCGCCGCGCCAAGGAGCCGCACGGCAGGGACGCCGTTCACGCGGCGATGAACCCGCCTGACTGGTGGCGCCACAGCCTCCCGTAGACGCCGTGGTCCCCGAGCGAGAGGAGCTCACGATGGGACCCCTGCTCAACGATCTCGCCGTCGTCGATCACCACGATCCTGTCGAGGCGAGCGATCGTTGCGAGACGGTGTGCGACGACGAGGGCGGTGGCGCCGGACATGAGCCTCCACAGCGCCTCTTGCACCAGTACTTCGGACTCGGAGTCCAGCGCCGAGGTGGCCTCGTCCAGGATCAGGATCGGTGCGGACTTCGCCATCGCCTGCGCGATCGCGACGCGCTGGCGCTGACCGCCGGAGAGCTTGAGGCCCCGTTCGCCGACCACGGTGTGGTACCCGTCGGGCAGACGGCGCACGAACTCCTCGACGTGGGCGGCACGCCCCACCTCGCAGACGAGCTCCATGTCGGGCTGGTCCATGCCTTCCAGCCCGTAGCAGATGTTCTCAGCAATGGTGCGGTGGAGCATCTGCGGGTCCTGCGGGACGAACGAGATGTGCTTGCGCAGAGAGGCCTGCGTCACCTTGGCGATGTCCTGTCCGTCGATTGCGATGGCTCCGGCGTCGAGATCCATGAAGCGCAGCAGGAGCTTCGTGAGCGTCGTCTTTCCGGATCCCGATGAGCCGACGAGCCCGACGTGCTCGCCCGGCTCGATCGTCAGTGTGAGATCGTCGAAGAGAGGCGGACGACCCGGGTAGGCGAACCGGACATGGGACATGTCGACGCGCCCTTCGCGGACCTTCAGGGCGGGAGCGCCTGGCTCGTCCACGATCTCGGGCGCCGTCGCTGCGATCCCTGCGAATTTGGCGCACCGGCCGAGGCCTCGCGACGAGCTGCGAATGTGCTCGAACGATTCCTCCATGGACGCGACCACCGAGGTCGCGTAGAAGAGGATGAGGTAGATCGTGCCTGCGGCGGCCGAGTGGTGCAGCGCGAGGAGGACGCCGACGAGAATCGCCAGCCAGCTGAAGAGGCTCAGGGACCCTTCCATCTGCAGGCGGGTCGTCGCGAAGATGCGACGGGCCCGGAGGTCCGCCTTGACGGCCTCGCCGACGAGAGATTCGACGTGGCGGCCTTCCAGCGGTTCCGCCGCCTGCGTCCGGATCGTCGTGAGGTTCGAGATGGTGTCGGCGAGCACGCCGGTCGCGCGGCTGTGGGAGTCGGAGAAGTTCTTCCCTGCCGCGACCACAAGAGCCATCCGACGCTTGAGCACGACGGCGAAGACCACGACGAGTCCAGCCATCACCAGGGCGACGGGCCAGGCCACGACGGCGAGCACGATGATCGCGGAGAGCACCGTCACGCCGATGCGGAGGAACCCCCAGTTGAGCGTGTCGAGCAGGTCCACGAACGCCCACGAGAAGGTCTCGAGGGTCGAGATGACCTCGCCCGCCGGCCGGTCCGAGTGCCAACGGTGGCTCAGGCTGATGAGATGCTCGTACCCGCGGACCAATGCATGGGCGAACGCGCCCAGCGACGCTCCCCATTCAACCCAGCCTGCCCAGCGCCACAAGAGCGTTCCGGCGATGAGCGTGAGGCCGTACGCGACGACGAGCGGCTCGAAGGTCGAGCCGAACGACGCGTGCGGCGGCAGCTGGGCAACCCGGGTCAGCAATGCCGCGAAGATGAGGGGGCCCGCGACCGATTGGACCACGGTCGCGGTCATGGTGAGGATCCAGCCCGTGACCATGCCCCTCTTGTACGGGCCGACCTGGCGCCAGCAGAAGGCGAGGGTGTCTCTGGTGGAGGATGCGGGGAACAGCGAGTCGGTGCTCATCGAGGGGCTCCGTGTGAAAGGTGCGGAAGGAAGAGGGGGCGGGAGGACGAAAGAGGAGCATCGTCGGCGACTGCGTCGAGTACCGGTCCGTCGAGTCTCGGCCCAGCCTGTGGGGCGCCGGTCGATCTCGGACCGACGCGGGACGAAGGACCCCCGGAGGTTCGGGGCGTCGCCAGTCCTCCGGGTCTCCGGGCACGTCGCCGTGACCTAGTCGGAGCGGCGCCCCGACGTCGCGAGTGGCGACGTGGTCAGTACGTCGGCGCCGTGCGCACCGCGGTCCGAAGGCGCACCGCGGTCCGAAGGCGCACCCCGGTCCGAAGGCGCACCCCGGTCCGAAGCTTGCCGACCGGAGAGCTCGTCGGCAACAGGACGCGACCACGTGACAAGCACTTGTTGGATCCGCCTGCCATCGTGGTCACCTCGCTCTCTGCTCGCGGCTGAGCCGAAGATCTTACGAGAAGGCTGGACAGAAGTAAAGCCCCCAAAAGGCAGGGAGCGGACCGAGCTACCCGGCGCCGGGAGGCCCGTCGTGCGCCCCGAGCCTGCGGCTCAGGTTGACCGCGTGGTCTCCCAACCGCTCGTAGAAACGCGCGAGAAGAGTGACCTGGGCGGCGACCGGAGGCTGCATCGACCCGGTCGCGACTTCGGCGGTCAGCCGGTCGTGCAGGATGTCCAGCTCCTCGTCTGTCTCGCCGAGGTCGAGCGTCCCCGAACCGCCGTTCGCGTAGACATCGGCAGCCTCGCGCCACATGTCGATGGCCACCTCGGACATCCGTTGGACGATGCCCCGGCTGACCGGGGTCATCTCGCCGCCGAGCCCGAGCACCGCGCGCTGCGCGATGTGCTCTGCCAAGTCGGCGCTCCTCTCGAGCTCCGACAGGGCGAAGAGCAGCCGCACCAGACGGCGGATCTCCGCAGAGGCGCCGATGCGCTCGTCCAGGTCTCGCCAGACCGATTCTTCGATGGACCCCACCTGCCCGTCGATCTGCCGGTCGTCTTGGACCACGGACTGTCCGAGCTCGACGTCTGCGGAGAGCAATGCCCACGTGGCACGTGCGAGCGCCTCGGTGACCCTTGCGAAGAGGTGCAGGACCTGCTGCTCGGCGTCAGAGCTCATCTCGATCCGACCTTAGCGAGGGGGTGGCCTCGGAGCGTCCCGAGGCCGGATGGCGTGTTGCCGTTCGAGACGCTGTGCGCGTCGGGCGCGCGGCCGGCGGCGGGCTCGTGCCCGTCGCACGGCGTCAACTTCGAGGGACGCCGTCGGATGCCAGCGGACCGCGTTCGGCGATGTTGGCGACGTCTTCGGCCGTCGCGTCGACGGGAAAGGAGTGCATGATCCAAGTGGCGCCCGCTTCTTCGTACTCGTCTAGCGAAGCGCCTTCCGCGTCCGGCTCCACTTCCGCCGCAACGTCGAAACCATCGAGCGAGCCCCGAAGCGAGCGCACCTCCTCGACGATGGCCCGGAACTCTTCGATCGTCGCGTGCACGGGGAAGATCCCGTCGAGCCGCGCCGCCCTGTGCAGGGGACCCGGACGCGGTCGGTCGCCGACCGCCGCACCCCACACCGGGATGCGAGGACGCTGGAAGGGCGTCGGGAGGAACCGGACCCCTTCGGCGCGGAAGTGGGGGCCCTCGTGGTGGACCTCCTCGCCCGACCACAGGGCGAAGAGCAGCTCGAGGGCCTCGTCGAGCATCGCAGCGCGCGCCGGCTCCTCCGTGCACTCGGCGAAGCGCCCGAACTCGCCACCGCTGTCGGTACCGAGTCCGATGCCGAGCACCAGACGTCCTCGGGACAGGCGGTCCAAGGTGACCGTCTCCCGCGCCAATTTCTGCGGGCGCCGGCGCGCCAGCGGGGTGACCATCGTGCCGAGCCGGATCGTGGTCGTGGATGCGGCGACCGCCGCGAGCAGGATCCAGGGGTCCGCGATCTCCTGGGGGTCCCCCGGCGGCCGGATCATGTGGTCCCAGAGGAACACGCCGTCCCATCCTCGTCCCTCGGCCGCTTCACCGATCCGGAGCACGGTGGCGGGATCGGAGAGCTCTCCGAACGGAGGGAAGAAGAGCCCGTGACGCACGAGGTCGCTCACTCGCCCGTCGAGCCGTCGATCAGCTCGCGCACTGCGTCGGCATGCCCCGCGTGGCGGGCGGTCTCGTTGATGAGGTGCAGGAGGGTCCAACGCAGCGTCGTCCCCTCGCGGCGCCCGTTGGGCGTGTCGAGGGGCATTCCACGGACAACCTCGTTGGTGCGCTGGGCACGAGCGTGGTAGGCACGCGTCACGTCCGCGACAGTCAGCTCGGGACCCGGGAAGAACTCTTCTTCGTCTTGCACGATCGGCCCGCCGAGCATGCCCCCGTCGATCCAGCGGCGCTCGACGCCGATGAGATGGTTGAGGATGCCGGCCAGGGGCAGGAGCTTCCCGCTCGGACGTCGATGCGCCTCCTCTTCGGTGAGACCGGAGACATTTCGCAGCACGGCGCCACGCAGGAAGTCGAGCCAGATGAGGTAGAGCTCGCGCTCGTCGACGTCGTCGCGCGGGAAGGCGAAGTCCGTGTCCTTGGCCACGGCCTCACTGTACGAAGCTCCCCTTCGGGGTGCCAGGCCGATCGGGGTGCCAGGCCGATCGGGGTGCCGGGCGCTGTGCCGGGCGGTGGGCCTGCGCTGGGCTGGCGCTGGGCCGGCGCTAGGCCGATCGCGTCCGGCTGACTCGGCCGCGCCGGGCGGCGACCACGAACAGTACGAGCACCAACGCGACCGACGCTGCGGACGCGAGCTCTCCGGCGAGCAGCCCGGGCGCCCGGTAGCGCCACGTGAGCACGCCACGCCCTGCGGGGACTCGGACGACCTGGACGACACCGAGCCGGCGCACCGTCAGGGCTTTGGGAGCCGGCGGTGGAGCGCCTCGGGATGGCGTTGGGGTCCACGACGCGCTCCAGCCAGGCACGGCCGCGTCGGCGCGCACCACGTCCACCCCTTTCGGCGACGAGACGATCGCGGCACTCGGCTCGAGCTCTGGGCCGGTCAAGCGGCGAACCGAGGCGCCGCGCAGGCTTCCCCCGCGTGGTGCGCGTAGCGTCAGTGCCGGCTTCGCGCGCTGGTCGAAGAAGACGGCGAAGGGCCCGTCCTGGCCCCGGTACTCCCAGTGGGGCGCGGACATCGCCTGCTGCAGTGTTCCGTCGAGCTCGTAGGATCTGCCGGTACGGTCGACGAGGATCGGCGGCTCTGCGCTCGCGGGTAGCGTCGAGTCGACGAGGAGAGCCACCGCGTCGGTCGGAGAGACCCAGACGGCGTGCACGCGAGCGGCGGTCGCCGAGATGTCGGTTGCCGAGGTCTCGTACGTCTCGACGCGCGCCCAGCGGATGGCGCCATCTTGGGTGAGCACGCCGACGCGCACCACCAAGGTGCGGGCTCCGCGGCCTGGAGAAGGCGACACCCGAATGTCCAGGTGGGCGGACCGAACCGCCAGTGGGCCGCCGAGGAACCACGTCGTCGTGCGCCCTGGCGAGAGGCCGCGTTCCCCGCTTCGCCCGCCTGCTCCCGCTTTGGCACTCGCTCCCGGTTTGACAGGCACTCGGAAGTACTGGGCTGGAGCGAGGACCGCCTGCGTCGAGAGCGAGTCGAGCACGCCGTCCGCCGCGGCGCGCGGAGAGAACACGTCCTGTCCTCTCCCCGAGACGCCGTGCACCCCCGTGAGCGTCGCATAGTGGCCGTCGACGATGGAGCCGTAGCCTTCCACGGACCAGGTGCCGGCGAGGGCGTTGGCGTCCGGAACTCCGAGGGCCCTCAGTTGGGAGGGGTACAGCCGGCCGGGGTCGTAGACGGCGAAGCGCCCCGACAGGTGCATTGTCGCGATCCCGATCGTCCGCTGTGCCCCCGAGCGCGAGCGCGACCGGGCCGCGGCCACCGCCGGCGAAGAGGGAACGGGGCGAGAAGGTGCCGGAGCAGTGCTCGAAGCACTGGCGCGGCCGACGGCGACCACGGCCGTCAGGCTGAAGACGAGCAGGTCCACCACGACGAACGACGTCGCAAGCGTGCTGCGAAGGGTCGGTGACAGGCGCGGCCCCGTGATCACGAGCGCGAGGGCCGCCCCGGCCAGTGCCAGCGCGGGGACGAGCCATGGCCGGAGTGACGCCGCATGGCTCGCGGCCTGTGTCTGCACACCCATCCAGCGCAGGAGCCCGCTCCCGTCGGTGAACGCCACCACGACGATGCCGATGACTCCAGCGAGCGGCAGAGCGCCGAGCGCCCGCTCACTCGCACCGCCGGCACCACTCGTCGTCGCCGAAGGGGACGCGCCGGGGACCCAGCCGTCGAGCCAGCACGCGAGCAGGACGGCGAGAGCCAGATCCGTGATGAGGATCGCCCGGCTCTGGAGACGCTGGGCGCCGAGCAGAGGGATGTGGATGAGGAGGTGCCACAGCAAGGTGTTGTCACCGAGCGCGAGCAGGATGCCCGCGAGGGCGACGACTTCCCAGACCAGCCACTGTGGGAGGGGCCGGTGCCGGCGCAGGCGAGCGAAGAGCGCGACGGCCGCGACGAGAGGCAGGAGACCCACGTACCCGGTGACCTCGGTCAGGTTGTACCTCGCGAAGAAGACGGGTTGGCCGAAGGACCCCGAGCCGCCAAGGAGGTCGGGTACCCCGAGGAGCGTGAGCCAGTGGGCCGGCAGGGAGCCTGCTCCGAAGAGGAAGGCGCCCGGGTGGGCGCGCTGGGAGGTCGCGACCGCGGCGAGGCCCGGGAGGATCTGGACCGCGCCCAGACCGATCCCGGCTCCGGCGCCGAGGAGCACCGTCCCTGCGGCGACGGCACCAGCCCTCCAAGATGCCCTCAGGGCAGCGAGGATGCGCCACGCTGCGTAGATGGCGAGCACCACCGCGCCGTCGGTCACCGCACGCGGCTCTCCAGAGAGGAGCACCATGCCGACCGTCACTGCGAGGAGGGCGGCCCAACGCAGCCTCGAGCTCGACGTCGTGGATGCGGCGGGCGCCGTGAGGCGCAGGAGCGCGAGCAGCGCGAGGGGCACCCAGCTCATGCCGATGATGAAGCCGACGTGGGACACCTGGGCGACCATGCCGCCGCCAAAGGCGAAGGTCATCGCGCCGGCCCAGCTCGGGACCACCGCGAGACCCGAGGCCCGCAGGAAGGCGTAACAGCCGACGGACGCGCACGCTGCAGCGGCGACGAGGTTCAGCGTCCACGCCGCGGTGCCGCTCATCACGGCGAACAGCCACGTCAACGGATAGGCAGCACCGGCGTTCCACCCCGCGAGCAGCGGCGCGCCGGACCAGATGTACGGGTCGAAGACGGGGAGCCTGCCGGCCCGGAGGTCGTCTCCGACGAGCTCGCGAAGCGGCAGGTTCTGAATGAGATCGTCGCCGGGGACCACCGGGTGTCCGAAGAGCGCTGGCAGGCCGTACACGAGCAGCGAGAGCACGACAAGGCTTCCGACCGCCACTCGCTGGGGGCGCCGCGCCAACGAATGGCGAGGCCGGCTCGCCGACCGGGCCGCTTGCGCGCTCGGCCGCTCGCGCTCGAGCGTCGCCTCACCGAGGCTTCCCACTCCCGCGCCCGCCGGGGCACCGCTCGCCGGGGCACCGCTCACCGGGCAAACTCTGGCAGGCCCGACCGCTGGACGTCCGGCGGCGGCTCAGGAGGCCGGGCCCGCGACGAGCAGGGCGACCGGCAGCGACGCCAGGGCCTGGGCGAGGTCGATCCCCCCGTCGTGCACGGCCACCCGGCGGCCCGAGATCGCGTCGATGAACCGCAGGGGCGCGTCCTCTGGGAGCATGAGCTCGCTCCCCTCGTACGACGGTCCGACGGGGAGATCGTCGCCGACGGCCTCGAGTCGTCCACCGAGACGAGTGACGACGGCAACCGCCCAGCTCTCCTGGCCCGACTGGGAGCCTGCACGCCGCGCGAAGGCGAGCACCGACCCGGAGGCGGGCCCGGACGCGGCGAGCCGTACGTAGGCTGCCTCAGGGGCCAGCGCGTCGGCGCCCACGCCGTGCCTGGCCCGCAAGCAGCTCGCGGTGACGTGGAGCTTGACGCGGCCGTCGCGCCAGGAGCGTCTGAGCTCGCCGACGTCGACGAGGTCAGGGGTGCCGAGACGCTCGAGGCAGTCCTCCAGCCGGGCGAAGTCGACGGGCCGGCGGTTGTCGGGATCGACGAGCGAGAGGTTCCACGCCTCGTCGCCCTGGTAGCAGTCAGGTATCCCCGGAAACGTGTGGCGCAGCACCACCGCCGAGAGGGAGTTGATCGCGCCGAGCCGCACCGCTTCATCGAGGACCGTGCCGAACGAGCGGCGGAGCAGCGTGCCGCGGTCGGCGAGGAGAGCCATTGCGAGCTCGCGCACGCGTGCTTCGTACGACTCGTCGGGCGACGCCCACGACGAACGCTTCTTTGCCTCGCGTGCCCCTTTCACCAGCGCGTCCGCCAACCGGCTGGCGACGTCGCGTCCCGCCCACTTCGCGTCGCCGCACGACGCAGGGAAGGACTCGTCCTCTGCAGGCGGGAGCACACCGAGCGCGAGCTGGACGGCCACCCTCGTCTCGAAGGCGAGGTCGGCGCCGTCCTCATCGAGTCCGATCGCCCTGCGCAAGGCGCGGAGCCCCTCTTCAAAGGGGGTCGCCATCTCCGACAGTGCGTAGAGGCGGCAGCGGACGTCCTGTGCACGTTTGGTGTCGTGCGTGGTCCCTGGCACGAGCCCGTGGACCCGGCGGGCGACGCGCGCGGACGCCCGTTCGTGCCAGCGCTCAAGCGCGTCGTGCCGACGGCGCGCGGGATCCCCGCCGACCTCGCAGAAGGCGAGCGGGCCGGCCAGCCGGTACCACGCGGTGTCCTCGACCCCCTTCGCCATGAGCGCCACGGTGAGCTGCTGGATCCCGAGTGCCGTCTCCCGGTGGTCGGGCTCGAGCAGCGCGTCGACGACCTCGTCCGCCGCGCCGTCGACGACCTCGTCCGCCGCGCCGTCGACGACCCGGTCCGCCGCGCCGTCGACGACCCGGTCCGCCGCGCCGATCTGCCCTTCACGCGCGCCGTCTGCTCGCTCCACGCGAAGCGAGCGCCATACTGCGGACTCGTCGAGCTCGTGCCAGAGCGCACGGCGCGTGCCCTCCTCGGGGTCGACCGAGCCCTTGACGGTGTCGAGGTAGGTCCGATAACGCCCTAGTCGCGTGATCACGTCGCGAAAGCCCGTCGGGTCCACGCCGAGGCGTGACGCGTCGCGGGCGATCTCGACTGAAAAGCTCAGGTCGGCGACGAGCCTGCGCGTGTCCACGGTAAGCGGGTCGACGGGCCCGTCGCCTTCCGCACGCCCTGCGTCCACCAGCCGGTCGAGCCCGTGAGGGTCGACGAGCACACCGCCGACGTCGTCGATCGTCTCGTAGCCCGTCGTCCCGATGACCGGCCAGTCCGCACGGAGCCGCTCGTCCCTGCTGAGGATCTTCTCGACGACGATCGGCACTCCGGTCTCGCGGGCGAGCCACCTCAGGTACGAGGTCGGACGGCGCAAGCCGTCCACGTGGTCGACGCGCAGCGACGACAGCCGTCTCGCGCGGGCGAGCTCGATCACGAGGGCGTGGGTGCGCGCCAGGACTTCGGGATCCTCGAGCCGGACCCCGACCAAGGCGTCGATGTCGGAGAACCTCCGGTAGTTGCGACCGGCAGGATCGTGCCAGTCCGCGAGCCGGTAGTGCTGGGCGTCGAGCGTCTCGGCGACGTCGTGGCCCTCGGTGCCCGGCGCCAGCGGGAGCTCGAGGCTTCCGACGCGCACGACCGTCTCCCCGTCGCGGGCTGCGAGCTCGACGGTGCCGTTCGCGAGGGCGCTCGCGAGCGGGACGTCGAGGAGCGGGAGCACGACCTTGCCGCCGCCGGCGTCCCAGTCGATGTCGAAGACGTCGGCGACCGGCGAGGTCCGCCCGCCGACGAGGAGCTCCCGCCACCATCCGCCACCGGCCCACGTCGCCAGGTGGTTGGGGACGTGGTCGACGCAGATGCCCAGCCCGTGGGCGGCGCAGGCGTCCACGAGCGCGACGTAGCCCGACTCGCC